>CAZUGK010000037.1:30779-31932 GCA_964619815.1 uncultured Clostridiaceae bacterium
TTTTCTATTTATAAATATAATTTTTAAATGAAATTTATACACGGAATTTTTCTGTACGTACAAAGGGGGCGATTGCTATAAACAATATAACTTCTGAAAAATCAGTATGTTCAACATATAGAAATATATTATTCGATTTTTTCTCAGGAAAAGGTACTGCACTAGTTTTTCGGAAAAAAACTAATATTGAATATGGCGGAAAGCCTGTAAACTATATTTACCTTATTAGAAAAGGCGTTGTACAGCAGTATTTTCTCGATCAAAGCGGCAATATAAAAACACTTCTTATTTTGGCAAAAGGTGATCTATTCGGGGAAATAACGCTCTTCCAGGGGGACAAAGACCTAGTCATTACACAAGCGCATGGAGATGTCGAAGTAGAAAAGATTCCTGCTGATTTATTTACAAGTCTTTTGGAGAAAAATCCAGAAATCTATTACTATATTTCTCTTATGCTTTCAAGTAAGGCCAGAATATTTATGGCTCAAGTAAAGGACTCATCTTTCTGCGATACGACCCAAAAACTGAAAAATTTGCTAATACGGCTTTCTTATCAACATGGAGAAGATGTGAAAAATGGGGCAAAAATAATGCTGCGCTTTACGCACGAAGATTTGGCAAGAATGATTTCCTCTACAAGAAGCACTGTAACTAAAAAAATGAAAGCTTTGGAAAATGAAGGTTTTATTGAAATAGTAAATCACTATATAATAGTTAAAAATAATAAATAAGTTTTCTATGAGTATCTCCCTAAAGCAACTCCGCTTTTATTGAAAACCCCTTGCTGCACATCATAAATATTTATACTGTCCAATTCCAGAACATTGTCCAGAACCTGGCCTTTCCCAAGGTAGATCTTTATGTTATCGCCGCTGACCCTTTCAAGCTTTATAAGCTTGCATCCCCCAGTCACATGTGCCCGGTAGGTTATTAATACCTTTTCATGGCTGCCCCCCTATTATTAAAATAATCTATTCCATTGTATTTTCAGTTTATCGAATATTGCAGATTTTTGTCAAATAGCTTTTATCAGCCTTTCAATGTTTCCCCGGTAAATTAATAGCCCATCTGTCATATAAATCAATAAATAGTATAATCGAATGCATGTCATCAGATAATAAATATGACTTATAGTCCCGAAGAGGTGTCAAAA
>CAZUGK010000038.1:0-677 GCA_964619815.1 uncultured Clostridiaceae bacterium
TCGGTCATGCAACTTGGGCAATTCTTTGGCACTTAAAGTGGGTAGTAACACTAGTAAATAAAAAAAGCTTATAATATAAAATGTTTTAATACAAGCATTTATATTATAAGCTTTTTAATTATTGTTTATTACGTAAACTCACTTTACGTGTTTCTAAATTATTTATGGGGAACAGTCTCAATTATTCCTGCTCTTCTTCATCATCGCTGCTTATTTTTGCTATTGATACTACGCTTTCGTTCTCCGGAACTCTCATAAGTTTAACACCTTGAGTACTTCTTCCCATTTCAGAGATCTCATTTACATTCAATCTTATAATAATACCGGACAGGTTTATAAGCATTATTTCATCATTGTCCTTCACAACCTTCATACCAACCGCATGCCCTGTCTTATTGGTTATCTTTGAGGTAATTATTCCTTTTCCGCCTCTTGATTGAACTCTGTACTCATCAACCGGTGTACGTTTTCCATAGCCCTTTTCACTTATTACAAGCAAGTCCGCTCCTTCTTCAACAATATCCATTCCTACGACTGCATCATCAGGATTCAGAGTTATCCCTCTTACTCCACGGGTTCCACGTCCCATAGGTCTTACGTCGCTTTCCGGGAATCTTATTGATAATCCATTTTTTGTGACAGCTATAAGTTCAGTTGTCCCACGGGTAAGCTTGACT
>CAZUGK010000038.1:687-30333 GCA_964619815.1 uncultured Clostridiaceae bacterium
GCAGTTATTCCGGTATTTCTTGAAGTTTCGTATTCTATCAGTTCAGTCTTTTTGACTGTTCCGTTTCTTGTCATGAATATTAGATATTTGCCGTCATCAAAATCTTTAATGTGTATGACTGCACTTACCTTTTCATCAGGATCAAGCTGCAAAAGATTGACAAGAGCAGTTCCTTTAGCCTGTCTGCCGGCTTCGGGAATTTCGTATGTCTTCAGCTTATACATCTTTCCCTTGTTGGTAAAGAACAAAATATAATTATGGGTAGAGGTTATGAACAGATGTTCTACAAAATCCTCTTCCCTTGTCTGAAGTGCTGTTATTCCTTTTCCGCCTCTTTTCTGGCTCTTGTATGTGTCTGCAGGAAGTCTCTTTATATATCCGAAGTGAGTCATAGTAACAGCTACTTCCTGTTCTTCTATGAAATCCTCTTCTTCAAATTCTTCTACAGTTCCTGCTATTTGTGTTCTCCTTTTATCATTAAATCTCTTCTTTATCTCGAGAAGTTCATCTTTTATAACCATCAAAAGCTTCTGCTCATTAGTAAGAAGCGATCTGTAATACTCAATATCCTTTATTAATCCAAGATACTCTTCCTCAATTTTGCCTCTTTCCAGGCCTGTCAAGCTTCTGAGCCTCATTTCAGCTATAGCTTCAGCCTGTAACTCTGAAAGTCCGAACCGGCTCATCATTCTTTCTTTTGCTTCAGCTACAGTTTTGGAGCTTCTTAGTATGTTTATAATCTCATCAATGTTGTCAAGAGCAATTCTCAAGCCTTCCAAAATATGAGCCCTTGCTTCAGCTTTTTTAAGATCATATTGAGTTCTTCTTGTTACAACATCCTTCTGGTGATTTATATAATGAGTTATAATGCTCTTAAGGTTAAGAACCTTCGGCTGCCCATTGACAAGAGCAATCATTATTATGCTGAAGGTATCCTGCAATTGAGTATGCTTATAAAGCTGATTCAGCAATATGTTCGCATTAACATCCCTCTTCAGCTCTATTACAATCCTCATACCGTTTCTGTCAGATTCATCCCTTAAGTCAGAAATACCTTCAATCTTCTTTTCCTTTACCAAATCTGCAATTTTTTCTATCATTGCCGCTTTATTAACCTGGTATGGTATCTCACTGACGATAATTCTTTGCTTGTTACCGCTCATTTCCTCTATTTCTGCTTTGGCCCTTACAATAACCTTTCCTCTTCCGGTACTATACGCCCTTCTTATGCCTTCTTTTCCCATAATTATGGCACCGGTAGGAAAATCAGGACCTTTTATATATTTGAGCATCTCATCCAGCTCTATTTCGGGATTCTCTATGTTTGCTACTGCACAGTCAATAACCTCTCCCAGATTATGCGGCGGTATTGAGGTTGCCATACCTACAGCTATACCGTTACTTCCGTTTACCAGAAGGTTAGGAAAACGTGAAGGAAGAACAGAAGGCTCTTTAAGGCTTTCATCATAGTTAGGAACAAAATCCACTGTCTCCTTTTCTATGTCCCTTAGAAGCTCTACAGCCAGTTTTGACATTCTGGCTTCAGTGTAACGCATTGCAGCTGCACTATCCCCATCTATAGAACCGAAGTTTCCATGTCCATCAATCAACATATATCTTTGAGAAAAATCCTGGGCCATTCTGACCATTGCATCATAAACTGAAGCATCTCCATGAGGATGATATTTACCTAAAACTTCACCGACTGTTGTTGCTGACTTTCTATGCGGTTTGTCGGGTGTAAACCCTACATCATTCATTGCATAAAGAATTCTTCTGTGAACAGGCTTCAAACCATCTCTAACGTCAGGCAATGCACGCTGCACAATTACACTCATGGCATAGTCAATAAATGACTTTTTCATTTCGTCTTCGATATTCACCGGCATTATCTTTTGGTTTTCATAATCCAAATTCATTACCTCCAAAGTTTATCTAAATATTAATTATTCACAATTGCATACATAATTAATTATAAAACTATTAATAATTTTTGTCCAATTTATTATTATTATTTCAATTTCAGGGCATATTAGCTTAAAAAAATAACCATGATAATTCACGGTTATAATGTTATTATTTCATTACACATGCTTTTTATAATTTCTTCTTCATCAGATGCTATTATAATAGCCTTGCCTTTTTGCACAAGCTCTTCAACGTACTTTTTAAAGGTTTCCAGATATTCTTCTTCTATAAACATCAGTGGCTGATCAAAGCAAAGGACAGCCTTGTGGCTTAAAAAGCCTCTGATTATGAACATTTTACTGCGTATAGTGCTGGGAAGCTTTATGACTTCTTTAAATTTATAGTCTGTAAGTCCAAAATCATCAATGAGCTTTTCTGCCCTTACAATTGCAGCACTTCTGTCTTTATTATTTCTGCAAGCATAATTTATAAGATTTTCAAGCATTATGCAATTATATTCCTTACTGCACGGCTGACTCTTTGAAATATATGATACCATTTCCCTTAGCTGCACATCATTCATCTTCAAGCCTTTACATAGAACTTTTCCGGAGGACGGTTTGATAACCCCTGAAATCAGCTTCAGTAATGTTGATTTTCCACACTTCTTTCTTCCGATAAGACCTATAGCCTTCCCTTTATAAATATCCAAGGATACTCCCTTTATCCCAAGTTCTTCTTTTTTTTTCAGAAAACCTATTATGTTTATTATATTATCTTCTTCATTCTCGCATTTATAATACTTTGTTAAATCTTTAATCTCCAGTATAAGCTCAGTGCTTGATTTTTTACTTATATCGGTTTGCATACTAACCTTCACTTTCCAAAATAATATATGTTTTAACTTGATAAATGTTTAGCAGATATTATTATAATGATTTAAAGTTATAAAGCAAATCCAGATTAAAGCCTAATTATTCTCTTTTCTTATTTAATTTCTTGTTTTTTTTATTATGGAATTGTCGGATGTCAGTTTTGCTTCACTTTGTTCAGCTTATCTTAATGCTATCAATTTATGGATTTTAAGGTTTTACCATCAAAAAATTCATAAAAAAAACTGGCTTTCGCCAGTTTTTATATATCAAGATTTCTTACATATTTAGCGTTATGCTCTATGAACTCTCTTCTTGGCTCAACCTTGTCTCCCATCAGCACTGTGAATATTTCATCAGCAGCTATGGCATCCTCCATTGTAACCTTGAGAATTGTCCTGGTCTCCGGATCCATTGTAGTATCCCAAAGCTGCTCTGCATTCATTTCTCCAAGGCCCTTGTATCTCTGTATGCTAGAACCGTCTCTTCCTATTTGCTTAAATAAATTTTCCAGTTCTTTGTCATCATATGCATAATAGTCTTTATTTTTCTTTCTCACCTTGTATAGCGGCGGCTGTGCAATATAAACGTAGCCGGCATCTATCAGAGGACTCATATACCTGTAGAAGAAGGTCAAAAGCAGGGTTCTTATATGCGCACCGTCGACATCGGCATCTGTCATCATTATTATCTTGTGATATCTCATTTTTTCTATATTGAAATCATCGCTTATGCCTGCTCCAAAAGCCGTTATCATCGCTCTGATCATCTCACTGGATAATATCTTATCAAGTCGCGCCTTCTCTACATTTAGTATTTTACCTCTCAAAGGCAGTATTGCCTGGAACTTTCTGTCCCTTCCCTGTTTTGCAGAACCTCCTGCAGAATCACCCTCAACTATATATATTTCACAAAGACTTGGATCTCTTTCACTGCAGTCTGCCAGCTTGCCGGGAAGAGTAGTACTCTCAAGCACTGTCTTTCTTCTTGTAAGCTCTCTTGCTTTTTTTGCAGCATCTCTTGCCCTTGCAGCTGTGAGTGCCTTTTCCACTATGATCTTTGCACTTGCCGGGTTTTCCTCCATGTAAGCTTCAAAATTCTCGGATACTATAGAATCAACTATACCCCTTACCTCAGGATTACCAAGCTTGGTTTTTGTTTGTCCTTCAAACTGCGGATCAGACAGTTTTACACTTATGACACAGGACATACCTTCCCTGACATCCTCTCCTAAGAGGTTTGCATCACTTTCTTTAAGGAATTTGTACTTTCTGGCATAGTCGTTTATTACCTTGGTTATTGCTGTTTTGAAGCCGCTCATATGGCTTCCGCCTTCTAAGGTATTAATATTATTTGCAAAACTGAAAATACTCTCAGAATATCCGTCATTGTATTGAAGCGCTATTTCAACATCTATATCATCTTTTTTTGCTTCAAAATATATGGGATCCTTATGAAGAACCTCTCTGTTCTTATTAAGATGTTTTACAAAAGATACTATTCCGCCCTCATACTGATAAGACCTTTCTGTACCATCCCTTTCATCCTTGAGATTTATTCTGATCCCTTTGTTCAGGAAGGCAAGTTCTTTAAGCCTGTGTTCAAGGGTTTCAAAGTTGTATTCCAGTTCGTCAAATATTTGGCTGTCAGGCTTGAAGGATACTTTTGATCCTGTGGTTTTGGCTGTACCAATAACCCTTAACTCAGTAACAGGAACACCTCTTTCATACCTCTGCTGATATACCTTTCCATCTCTTTTTACCTCTACCTCGAGCCACTCAGACAGTGCATTTACTACAGAAACACCAACTCCATGCAAACCGCCTGAAACCTTATAGCCTCCTCCTCCAAACTTACTTCCGGCGTGAAGGACTGTAAGAGCTACCTCTACTGCAGGTTTGCCAAGCTTTGGATGCATTCCTACCGGAAAACCTCTTCCATCATCTTCATTACTTATTGAATTATCAGGATGTATTGTTATAGTTATATTTTTGCAGACACCTACCAACGCCTCATCTATACTGTTGTCTACTACCTCCCATACCAAGTGGTGAAGACCCCTGGTACCGGTGCTGCCTATATACATTCCAGGCCTTTTTCTTACGGCTTCTAATCCTTCAAGTACTTGAATCTGTTCCGCCTCATATGCAGGTGTGATCTTTTTTTCTACCATTTCTGTATATTCCCCCTTTACTTCAACGATATATCATCAATGAATCCTGCTCTTTTGTGTAAGGTTACAGAAGAAATGGGAGACAAATATATAATTGTCTTTTTATCCTTTTCCGCCAAAACAAAAGATTTAGCTTCGTCCTCTGATATTCTCCTTATGAAGCCCTCGTCCTCTGCAGTTTTTAAGAATTCTCTGGTATTGCTGGATGTACTGCAGGATTCTATATCCATTATCGAAATTATATCCTTTAGGGATATTACAACATCTCCTCCAAGATGTATAAACATCAAATTTGTCCTCCCTTGCATACTAATAGGCATAATATGTCCATCTATTTTATTATAACCTTTTGTTTGTTAAACTAAAAGCTTTATCCTTAAAATTACAATTCTTACGCTTTTGAAACCATTCCCCCAACTACTTTATAAACCATTGAGTCTTCAAGCTTGAGCTTTTCCAAATATTCTACGTCTGTGCAGGTTATGATGGTCTGTATATTTCTTATAAATTCAACCAGGTATCTCTGTCTTTCTGTATCAAGCTCGGAAAAAACATCGTCAAGAAGCAGTATTGGTAATTCTCCAGTCTCCGCTTCCATATATTTCAGCTCTGATATTTTTAAAGAAAGCAGGGTTGTTCTTTGCTGTCCCTGGGAAGAGTACGTCTTGACCTCTGTGCCGTTTATATAAAAATATATATCATCCCTATGAGGCCCCTTATGTGTAATACCCCTTTTAACATCAATATTTATAGACCTTTCCAATGCATCAATAAAAGACTTCTTAATCTCAATATCGGAATTAATATGACAATCTATAGAGGAATTATACTTTAGCTCCAGCTTCTCTTTCCCATTGGATATTCTTTCATGAGTCTCTGCTGCTATACCGCATATTTTATTAACAAAATATTTTCTTGTCATTATTACTCTGGTACCAAATTCAGCCAATTGCTCATTCCATATGTCAATAGTCTTAAGCAGTCCTGCATTTTTTCTTGCCTCATTAAGCAGATTGTTTCTCTGTTCAAGCACCTTCAGATATTGAACCAGGTTGTAATAATAGCCGGGTTTGACCTGTGAGAGTATTATATCCATAAACCTTCTTCTTTCAACAGGTCCTTCTTTTATAACCTTCATATGGTCCGGAGAAAATATAACAGTATTTAGATTGCCTATCAGCTCTCCAATTTTCCCCAGCCTTACCCCATTCATTTTTATTTGCTTTTTTATATTTCTGTTTAAGTATATTTCCACACTTTTTTCATCATTTTCTTTTTGAAAATCAATTTTTATTTTGGCATCCTCATTACCCCACCTTATAAGCTCCGAATCCTTGGAGGTCCTGTGGGATTTACCGGTTGAAGCCATATAAATGGACTCAATTATGTTGGTCTTACCCTGTGCATTCTGGCCGTAAAATATGTTAACCCCTTCACCTAATCCGATATCAAGTGCTTGATAGTTTCTGAAGTTTTTCAAATTGACTCTTTTAATATACAATATAAGCACCCCGACAATACACTAAATTAACTTTAAAACCTCGCTAAATACTTCAACAACATCACCTTTATAGAGCTTCTTTCCTCTTGCCAGTTCAACTTTTCCGTTAACCTTTACCAAACCGTCATTTATTATATTTTTTGCTTCTCCGCCTGTTCCTACAATACCTTCAAATTTTAAAAACTGGTCGAGCTTTATAAATTCTGTATTTATTTTTACTTCTTTCATTTTCAGCTCTCCTTTTATTTTTTTAAAACCACCCGTTTGGGTGGTTTCTTAATTAACTATTTTTTTTGAACCTTGCAGGAAGCACAAGGTACAGGTAGCCTGTATTGTCACAGGGCCTTATTATGCTGGGGCTTACGTTGGTAGTAAACTCTATGGTTATCTCTTCAGCTTCTATAACCTTTAACACATCTATGAAATACTTAGCATTAAACGCTATTTCAATATCGTTTCCTTCTTTTTGTATTTTAAGTTCCTCATGAACATCACCATTTTGAGAGTTTGACATAATAACCATAAGATCATCGGTTATTTCAAACTTGATCATGTTGTTGCTGGAGTCCCTGGCAAACAAAGCTGCTCTGTCACAGGCCTCCATCAATTTACCTGAAGAAACCTTTATTTTGATTTTATATTCCGAAGGTATTATCTGTTTGTAGTTTATGAATTCTCCTTCCAAGAGTCTTGATACTATTATTGTATCCTCAACTTGGACTTGAATGTGGTTTTTAGAAAAATAAATATTAATAGGTTCTTCATTTTCATTAAGTATTTTACCTATTTCAGAAAGGGTTTTACCGGGAATTACCGCTTTAAAGCTGTTATCATTTATTATTCCATTCCATTTTACAGCCATTCTGAAGCCATCAAGGGCTACCATGTTTAAATTGTCGTTGTTTACATCGAAAAGCACACCTGTAAGTATTGGCCTCACTTCATCAGAAGATACTGCAAATATGGTTTGCCTTATCATTTCTCTGAGAACATTTTGTGTAAGCGTAATTCCATTCTCCTTCTTCACCATCGGAAGCTCAGGAAATTCTTCATGAGGAAGTGTAACAACCTTAAAATCAGAGCTTTCACTTTTTATGTAAACTAAGTTTCTTTCTCCCGTTTCTATTTCTATATCTGCATCAGGGAGCTTTCTGACAATATCCCCTACTATTCTGGAGGATAATACCACCTTACCCGGTTCTATAACATCTACATTGGATACAGTTTCTATTCCTATTTCCAGATCTGTTGCTGTAAGCTTAAGCTTTCCGTTTTTAGCATCAAAAAGTATTCCTTCTAAAATCGGAAGGGTAGTTTTTGACGGTACTGCCTTTTGGACTATATTTATGCTTTCCAGGAGAGTGGATTTTGTAGTTATTATTTTCATTGTGGATAACCTCCGAAAATCATTTTAATATAATATAATATAATAATCTTAGTAGTAATAGTAGTAGGGGCTGTTAATAAGTGTAAAAGCCCGGCAAACTGCTGAAACAGTAAAATGATAAGTGTTTATAAATTGTGGAGTATTGCAATAAAATCTGTTGATAAGAAAGAATAACTAAAATTCACAAAAAAATTATCAACACCTTATCAATAATATATTAACAGCTTATTAAGATTAAATTAACACCCTTAACTTCCTATTTTACTCTTTAATTCCTCCAATACGGACTTTAATTGGCTGTCAAGCTTCATATCAGAGGATATTTTCTCGTAAGCATGCATTATTGTAGTGTGATCCCTTCCAAACTCTTCGCCTATTCTGGGTAAAGAAAGGTCTGTAAGCTCCCTGCAGAGGAACATTGCAATCTGCCTTGGCAGCACTATAGATTTATTTCTTTTCTTTGCGTTAAAGTCTTCAATAGTAATGCCGTAATATTGTCCTACAACTTCCTTTATGGCTGCAGGAGTAACCAGTTTTGGTTTTGAATTGGATATTATGTCCTTCAGGGCTTCATTTGCAAGCTCCTCATTTATCTCTCCATTAGTAAGGGAGGAATATGCCACTACCCTGATTAAAGCACCTTCCAGTTCTCTTATGTTAGAATGAATTTTTTTGGCTATTAAAAGCATTACGTTGTCTGAAATAGAGAGGTTCTCTGATTTTGCCTTTTTCTTCAATATAGCTATTCTTGTCTCTAAGTCAGGAGGCTGTATATCTGCTATTAATCCCTGTTCAAACCTGGATCTGAGCCTGTCCTCCAAGGTACGTATTTCTTTAGGAGGTCTATCGCTTGATATAATAATTTGCTTATTTGCTTCATATAAAGAATTGAATGTATGGAAGAACTCTTCCTGGGTGCTCTCTTTTCCTGCAATAAACTGTATATCGTCTATTAAAAGCACGTCTACATTCCTGTATTTACCTCTGAATTCATTGTTCCTGTCGTCTCTGATTGAATTAATAAGCTCATTTGTAAAGGTCTCTGAAGAAATATATACGACCTTTGATTTTTTATTCTGTTTTAGAATGTAATGACCTATAGCATGCATAAGATGGGTCTTGCCTAGTCCAACACCCCCATAAATAAAAAGAGGGTTGTAAGCTTTGGCAGGTGATTCCGCAACGGCAACTGAGGCTGCATGTGCAAGGCGGTTGCTGTTCCCTATTACGAAGGTATCAAAGGTATATTTAGGATTTAATGAAGAAATAACTGTTTCTTCAACCTGATTTTTTTCAGAGCTCTCACGCATGATTGATGCATAATTGTCTTCTGAAGGTATAACTAATTTTATTTCAAAGTACTCAGATGTAACCTGCTTTAAAGCATTTTTTATAAGTGTGACATACCTTGCTTCAAGTATGCCTTTTGTAAAATCATCAGGAACAGAAAAGGTAATAAGGTTGTCCTTCATAGAAATAGGATGTATTGCTTTAAGCCAGGTATTAAAGCTTACTTCTGTCAATTCAACCTTTATTACTTCCAGTGTTTTTTCCCAGACTTCTGTGATATGAGAATACATATCTAGCCTCCTTAGCTAACGGAATTATTAACAAGGTTATGCACAACAGCATAATTTAAGCGCAAAATGCGCTTAAAATTTAAAAATGAATAAAAGTGTGTATAAGTTGTTAATATAATTCTGTATAAATAATAATATTTTATAGCTTATCAACAATAAAAAAAATGTATTTATCCACATACAGACATAAGTATTTATTAGATTATAGACAATAAACAAGAAGTTAATACACAATACTTATGATTTATACACAGATTATACACAATTGTTGATAACTTTTGAAAAATTATTGAGTTATACACAATCATATAATTATAATAGCAAAACAAAAGCCCAAATTCAATAAAAAATAGATAATTATCCACAATTTAAGGATAACCGGCACAGGTTTATCCACAGGAAAAAACTCCCCTGTAGTTGTACTACTAATAATAAATAGTCTCATTTCCTTGCAATTTGAAAATATGGGCTTTATACTTTTTGTATTAAATGTTTTTTTAAAATATTAAGGTTGCATATGCTTGGAGAGTAGTAAAATGTATATACTTGGGACAAAATATTGTATTGACACATTCTTTCAATGTCTATATAATTTTAATAGTAAAGTGGTGAATTGTGCTTTATTGTATAAATGCATAAGTATAGATGTTAGGGGGTGTGGAGTATGTTAATGACATATCAGCCAAAGAAGAGACAGCGTAAGAAAGTTCATGGATTCAGAGAGAGAATGAGCACTGCCACAGGTAGGGAAGTTCTCAGAAGAAGAAGAAGAAAAGGTAGAAAAAGATTGACAGTATAAGGCCGCAACCTGTGGCCTTTTTCTGTAGTCATTAATGACGGAGGCAGGATATGACAACAATGGATAAGCTTAAGAAGAATTATGAATTTAAGAAGGTATATAATGAAGGAAGATATTACGTAGAAAAATATGTAGTTATGTACATAATAATGAATAATTCTGCCTCAAACAGGGTAGGTTTCTCGGTAAGCAAGAAAGTAGGCAACAGCGTAGTAAGAAACAGAGTAAAAAGAATTATGAAGGAAGTATACAGGAAATATTCGGAAAATACAAAATTGGGCTATGATATGGTTTTTACGGCAAGAGTGGGAAGCGGGTCAGCAGATTACAAAATGATAGAGAAGAATATGATTTCAATACTGAATAAGGCCAAGCTTAAGAAAAGCGAGGAATAAATGAAGAAAATACTTATTATTATAATAAGAGCATATCAGATATTGATTTCACCGTTGTCTATGGGTAAGTGCAGGTTCATCCCTACTTGCTCCAATTATGCTATTGAAGCTATTAACAGGCATGGAGTGATATATGGCATTTATCTGTCTGCAGGACGTATATTGAGATGTAATCCTTTTAGTCCCGGTGGATATGATCCTGTACCGGAAAAGAAAAAATAACCTTAGGTTTTAATATAAAACTTATTATAAGGGGGAAAAAACTTGTCAGATTTTTTAGGTTTAATAGCCAGGCCTCTAGGGATGTTGTTGAGACTCATATTTGATTTCGTAGGAGATTATGGATACTCAATAATAATATTCACTATATTAACAAAAATTCTGTTGCTTCCGATAAATATAAAGCAGACTGAATCTACAAAAAGAATGAACGAAATTAATCCCAAAATGAAGGAAATACAGGAAAAGTATAAAAACGATAAAGAGAAGATGAACCAGAAGCTGCTGGAGCTTTATAAGGAGCACAATTATAATCCGGCTTCCGGTTGTTTGCCTGCACTTATACAAATGCCTATATTGTTTGCCTTGTTCTATGTTATTCAGAACCCGGTCAAATATGTATTTTTGGATGCAAATGTATATGCAGGAATTGCTAAAAACTTTTGGTGGCTTACTGACCTTGGTAAAAGCGAAATGTCAGCAACCTTAATACATATTGCAGGCTTCGGAGTACCGATTCTGGCAATATTGTCAGCAGCGACAACATATTATCAGATGAAAATGATAAATCCAAAGAGCAATAATACAGACAAGGGAAAACCGGATCAGGCGCAGCAAACTCAGAAGATGATGACAAATATGATGCCGATAATGTTTGGATGGATTACACTTAGTGTACCTTCGGGACTTGCTCTATATTGGATAATAGGTAACTTATTCACTATTGTTCAGCAGTATTTTATGATGAAGCCTCGCACTAAGAAAAAGGAGGTAGAATAAATATATGATGATGGTAGAAAAATCGGCCAAGACTGTGGAAGAAGCTGTTCAGTCAGCTTTGGAGGAATTAAAGGCAGATAGGGAAAAAGTTGATATCGAAGTATTGGAGCAGCCTTCCAAAGGAATTTTCGGTATACTGGGTTCCAAGCATGCAAGAGTTCGAGTAACTCTTAAAGAGGAAAAAGTATCTGAAAAAGTTGTTGAAAAGAAAAAAGAAAAAAGAACTGAGGAAAAAGAAATAAGAATCACTGATTATGCCCTGGAGAAGGAAAAGGCCAGGAAATTCCTGAGAGAAGTATTGGAAGCAATGGATATAAAGGCTGAAATCAGGATGAGAGATACTAATGAAGGCTTGTACATCAATCTATCCGGACCAAAGATGGGTGTAATTATTGGAAGAAGAGGGCAGACTCTTGATTCACTTCAATATCTTGTAAGCCTGGTAGTTAACCGGGATAAGGAGAGAGACAATTTTGTCAAAGTGATCCTGGATACTGAGGATTATAGAAGGAAGAGGGAAGAGACCCTTCAGAGACTTGCAAAAAGACTTGCAGAAAGGGTTCAAAAAACAGGCAAGAGGGTTGAGCTTGAGCCTATGAACCCATATGAGAGAAGAATTATACATTCTACTCTTCAGGAATTTGAGGATATAACAACTTTCAGTGAAGGTGAAGAGCCTTACAGGAAGGTTATAATATCACATAGATAATGATAGCAGGGACCCGGTATTTTGGTACTGGGTCTTGTGATTTTTTGATGGTGTGGCCGAGATACTTTAGATTTTATTTCCAATATTCTGTACAGTAATATATAATATATGAAGTATATAAATAAGCTGTCAAATGAAATAATAGAAATGATACTGCCGTCTCAAAGGAGAGGATAAAATGCTGGATAAGACAATAGCAGCAATAGCTACGGCACCGGGTGAAGCTGGCATAGGAATAGTCAGGATAAGTGGTGAAAAGGCTATAGATATATTGAAAAAGGTTTTTAAACCTAAGAGAAATATTGACGTAATGGATATACCGTCAAGAAAGGTGGTATATGGACATGCGGTTGGAGAAAATGGGGAGATTCTGGATGAGATACTTGCGATTATTATGCGTAAGCCTTATTCATATACTACGGAGGATGTTGTAGAGCTGCACTGCCATGGAGGTATTGTACCCGTGAGAAAAATCATGGAAGAGGTTTTGAAGCACGGTGCAGATATAGCTGAACCCGGGGAATTTACAAAACGTGCTTTTATGAACGGAAGGATTGACCTGGCACAGGCAGAGGCAGTCATCGATGTAATAACCTCAAAGACAGAGACTGGACTTAACGCTGCAATCAACCAGCTGGAGGGGGAACTCTCCAAAGAAGTAAAATCGATAATGGATAAGCTTCTTTCCATGCTGGCTCATATAGAGGCTTCCATAGATTTTCCCGAGCATGATATAGAGGATATAACTGTCGGCAATGTAAAAAACATGCTTATAGAAGCAAAGGCTTCAACTGCTGCTCTGGTGAATTCCTTTGACGAGGGTAAAATTATAAGGGATGGCCTGAGTACAGCAATTATTGGGCGTCCTAATGTCGGAAAATCTTCACTTTTGAATGTGCTGCTGAAGGAAAACCGGGCTATTGTAACCGAGGTGCCAGGTACAACAAGAGACATAATAGAAGAATACCTTAATATCGGTGGGGTGCTTATAAGGCTGATTGATACTGCCGGTATCCGGGAGACCCAGGATATAGTTGAGCGCATAGGAGTTGAAAGGACAAAAGCTGCTATAAATAATTCGGACTTGGTAATGCTTGTGCTTGATGCATCAAGTGGACTGTGGCCGGAGGATAATGAAATAATTGATTTGATAAAGACAAAAAAGGTAATAGCGGTGTTGAATAAGACCGATTTGGGTTTAAATATAGATAAGAAGTATTTGACCGGTCTGTTCGGAGAAGATAATGTGATTGAAATGTCAGTAAAGAACAGAGTCGGAATAGATAAACTGGAAGAAAGAATTAAAGGACTGGTGTTTAGCGGTAAGGTCAGTATAAACACGAATAGCATGGTTACCAGCATCAGGCATAAGAATCTCCTGGACAGAGCTTTGGAGAGCATGGAAAGAGCTATTTCCTCCATAGAGGCTGGGATTCCGGTGGACTTAGTATCAGTGGACATAAAGGAAGCTTGGAGCAGTCTCGGAGCAATAACAGGTGATACTGTTGAGGAAGACATTGTTAATGAGATATTCAGTAAATTCTGCATAGGTAAATAGAGGTGAAACTATGGAATATTTAGCAGGGGAATATGATGTTGTGGTTATTGGAGCAGGACATGCCGGAAGTGAAGCAGCTTTGGCGTGTGCACGAATGGGAATGAAGACACTGGCTACAGCTATGAATCTTGACAGTATTGCAATGATGGCTTGCAACCCTTCAGTCGGAGGACCGGCAAAGGGGAACCTGGTAAGAGAGCTGGATGCTTTGGGCGGAGAAATGGGAGTCAATACTGACAAAACAATGCTGCAGATCAGGATGCTTAATACCAAAAAAGGTCCTGCAGTTAGGGCTTTAAGGGCACAAGTTGATAAAAAGCTTTATCAGGATAGAATGAAAAAAGTAATGGAAAATCAGGATAATTTGCAGATAAAGCAGGCGGAAATAGTAAGAATTATAGTAGAAAATAATTGTGTAGCGGGAGTAGTGACAAGCCTGGGAGCAGTATTCAAATGCAAGTGTGTTATATTGGCTGCAGGTGTATACCTTAAAGGCAAGATCGTTATAGGAGAGGTAAGCTACGACGGAGGGCCCAACGGCCTGTTTCCTGCCGCAAAGCTTTCTGATTGCCTTGAGGCTCTGGGAATAAGGCTTATGCGTTTCAAGACAGGTACACCGGCAAGAATAGACGGCAGAACGGTTAATTTCGATAAGATGTCCGAGCAGCCGGGTGATTATGATATAAATACTTTTTCATTTATGACAGGCGACATGGAGCTGGATCAGCTATCCTGCTACCTGACATATACAAATAAAGGAACTCATGATATTATACGAAAAAATATTGAAAGGTCGCCCCTTTATACAGGGGATATTGTTGGAGTGGGTCCGCGCTATTGCCCTTCAATAGAGACAAAGATAATAGCCTTCCCTGACAAGGAAGAGCATCAGATATTTATTGAACCTGAAGGGCTGCATACTAAAGAAATGTATGTACAGGGTATGTCCTCCAGCTTGCCTGAAGATGTGCAGCTGGATGTGCTGCACAGTGTTCATGGCCTGGAAAACTGCCATATGATGAGAACCGCATATGCTATCGAATATGACTGTATAGACCCGACACAGCTGAAATTAAATCTTGAGCATAAGGCAATATCAGGATTGTTCTTTGCCGGCCAGATTAATGGAACCTCAGGGTATGAGGAAGCAGCTGCCCAAGGAATAATGGCAGGAATTAATGCCGCTTTGAAGCTTAAGGGAAGTGAGCCACTTATTTTGGACAGGTCAGAGGCTTATATCGGTGTACTTATTGACGATCTTGTAACAAAGGGCACTAATGAGCCATACAGGCTAATGACATCAAGGGCGGAATACAGGCTTATACTAAGGCAGGACAATGCGGATCTGAGGCTTACTCAAAAGGGATACGATATAGGTCTGGTATCTGAAGAAAGATATAAAAGATTCTGCGAGAAGAAGGAAAGTATAGAAAGAGAGATGGAAAGACTCAAGAAGAAGAATATCTCAATGAATGATAAGGTAAGGGAATTCCTGCAAAATAGAGAGAGTGCCGAAATTAAGGGAGGAATAAGCTTATACGAGCTGCTGAAAAGACCGGAGATAACATACGCTTCCCTGTATGAAGTTGATGACGCTATGCCGGGATTGGACAGAGAGACTGCTGAGGAAGTCGAAATAATGGTGAAGTATGAAGGCTACATAAAGAGACAACTGCAGCAGGCGGAGCAGTTCAAAAAGCTTGAAAACAAGAAGGTGCCTAAAGGGATTGACTATACTGCCATTAAGGGGCTCTCTATCGAGGCAAGGCAGAAGCTTAAGAATATTAATCCGGATAATTTGGGCCAGGCATCAAGAATTTCTGGAGTATCCCCAGCGGATATTTCGGTACTTATGATATATATAGAGCAGATGAGAAGGCGTCGGGGAGGTGAACAAACTGGAGAACAGGGAATTACTGATTAATGGGCTGAAGGAGCTGAATATAGAAGCTTCAGAGGATAAGCTTAAAAAGCTGATAGTTTTTAAGGACATTATGCTGGAATGGAATGAAAAAATAAATTTGACTGCAATAACTGATGAGAGAGAAGTTTTCATAAAGCATTTCCTTGATTCAGCGACTTGTATTTCTACAGGTTATATAAAGGAAGGCATGATGGTAATTGACGTAGGCACAGGTGCGGGTTTTCCGGGGGTACCTGTGAAGATACTAAAGGATGGCCTTAGTATGACGCTTCTGGATTCTCTGAACAAGAGAGTGACCTATCTGAATGAAGTAGTTAGTAAGCTTGCTTTAGATGAGACTTCAACAATGCATGCCAGAGCTGAGGAAGCCGGCAGCAGCAAAGTCCATAGGCAAAGCTATGATATAGTATTGTCCAGAGCTGTCGCATCAATGAATGTACTGTGCGAATACTGCATGCCGTTTACAAAGGTTGGGGGATATTTTCTTTGCCAGAAGGGGCCGGATATAAAAGATGAATTGGAGGAGGCCAGATCCGCTATTAAGGTATTAGGCGGAAGAGTAAAAGAAGTAAGGGAATATAAACTTCCTTTCAGCGATATTATGCATAATATAATTGTAATAGAGAAGGTAGCAGATACTCCGACAAAATATCCCAGAAAGCCGGGAAAACCGGCAGCAAGTCCGATTAAATAGTGTTAAAGCGAAAAATTTGTAAGAAAAAAAATAGCTGAAATCGAGTAAAATCAGCCTTCCGCAGGAAGGAAGTTCGAAGGTTACGGCGAATAAATAATTATACCTATGCGGTAAGGAGAGGAATGAGAAACTTGAATGACAATAAGGCAATAATCAATATACCTATAGAGAAGATAGCTCCAAACCCATACCAACCTAGAAAGGAATTCAGCGGATCGTCCCTTGAAGAACTGGCTGCATCAATTAAAGAGTACGGCGTACTTCAACCTATCAATGTAAGAAAAATTGGAGAAAACGGTTTTGAGCTGGTTTCCGGTGAAAGAAGGCTAAGAGCGTCAAAGCTGGCAGGGAAGAGTGAAATACCGGCTGTAGTTATAGAGGTTGTTGAACAAGACTCTGCGGTGATAGCATTGATAGAGAATCTCCAAAGGGAAGACTTGAATTTTATGGAAGAGGCTGAAGGTTACCATAATTTAATAAATGATCATGGAATGACGCAGGAAGAACTTGCCAAAAAAGTTGGAAAAAAGCAGTCTACAATAGCTAATAAGCTGAGGTTACTGAAGCTGAACAGCAATATTAAGAAAATAATATTAGAGAATGAATTGACGGAAAGGCATGCAAGAGCACTTCTTAAGCTTCCTGACAATAAGCTTCAGGAGAAGGCGCTGCAAAGTGTAGTTAAGAAAGCCCTCAATGTAAAAAAGACTGAAGAGCTGGTAGAAAAAATGCTTGACGAAGTTGCAGCGGCATCTGAGGAGCCTAAAAAGAACAGAATTAAAGGGAAGATGAATTATAATATTTATATAAATACTATAAAAAATGCATATAAAGAAATTCTCAAGACGGGCTGTAAGGTGGAATATGGGCAGGTAGATAAAGGAGAATTTATTGAGGTCACAGTGAAAATACCTAAAAATGTATGATATAAGATATAATTTATGGGACGCATTGAATGCGTTCTTTTTTGTTATCTACGAAAATCACTTACTATGAAGGTGTGCTCAGGGAACTTTAGCATTGAGTATATGAAGAAAGACCTTCTTTTGCAAATATAGAAAAGGTCCTGCTAGCCAAATCTACAAAACAAAAGGAGGTCTTTCAATATAGTCTGCCAGGCATCCCCGGCACGCTTTTTTTATCTGCACTTCGGTTTCTGACATACCTGCAGGTGGTTATCTACTGTTAGATTGTAGAGGTCTTGCCTTCCGCTATAACTGAAAGTTGATTATCTGTAGGCGGAGGTGTGAGCAAACTGACTACAACAAATACAATAAGGCTTACAATGGTTGCCAGCAAGTTGGACGGCATACCCAGGAAGCCTTCAAGCTTACCGGCCATAAAGTATTCAGAATAAAGGCCTACCCCCATGGTGACAAGCATGCTGATAAGCGTCGCTTGTGCAGTTCCGCGCTTCCAGTAAAGAGCCATAAACATCGGTATAAACACCGCAGTACCATAGAACAGACCGCCAACATACATCATCTGAACGATACTGTCTGACACCAGGGAAACGCCGATACCCAGAACAGAAATAGCAAAAGTCATAATTCTGGAAATATTAAGCACATGTTTATCACTCATTGTTTTACCTTTACAGAAATATGGCTCATATATATCATTGATAAACAACTGAGAAGCCGCCATAATTTTGGAATCGGCAGTGGACATTGCGGCTGCGAACAGACCGCCTAATGCAATACCTGCTATACCACTAGGAAGAATTTCCTTAATTATCATGGGATACGCTGTTTTTGCGTTTTCAAGGTTAGGGTACAAAGCAAAGGCCAATACACCGATAAATGCAATCACAAGGCCAAATACAATATACATAATGCTGGAGAAAGTAAATGCAAACTTTGCTGTACTTGAATCCTTTGCAGCAAAAACCCTCTGCAAAATATGCTGGTTGGTTGCATAGTCAAACATATACAGCAAACCGAGGGATAATGGTAAAAGGAACCCTCCTGCAGTAATGTCAAAATATCCGGTGGGGATCTTCTGCATCAGAGTATCAAATCCTCCGATGTTGCTCAGTGAGAATGGTATGACGAGAAGGACCGATATACATATAATGATAAACTGGAATACGTCGGTATTTACAACTGCCAGCAATCCGCCGCCAATGGTGTATATAATCACTATAGCCGCTGAAGCAAACAATGCCAGATTATAATTTATACCGGAAATTATAGAAACCGCGGATGCTGCAACTGTGAACTGGATTCCCAGAGTGGCACCAATGGCCAACAGATGAGCGATAACCGAAATCAGACGTGATACGCTGCTGTAGCGCTTACCCAAAAGCTCGGGAACCGATGATATAGGCATGCGTCTGAGCTGCTTTGCCAGCACAACTGCTAGCAGGAACATAGGTATAACTGCACCCCAGTTATACCATCCGCCGCTCAGTCCGCGGGTGTAAGCATAAGCAACTCCTCCTACCACTGCATTACCGCCAATATCAGTAGCCGCCATACTGAAGCCTGCCTGGATTTTCCCCAAAGAGTGGTTTGCCATAAGGAAATCCTTGGATGTCTTCGTTTTTGTAGTTGCCTGCCATCCAATGTAAAGAACAATTGCAAATACTAATACAATACCAAAAATGTCTAAAAAGCTCATAATACCCTCCATTTCTGATTTATCGTGTTTGATATATTAAAGTACAGGCATAAAATACTGGTTATCACCTCCGTCAGCCTGTGTAAATTTTCATGAAAACGACATTATAACTGATTCTTACCTAGCCAGTCGAGTGCGCTTTGCACCAACAGTGCTGAACCTCTCCACAGAATTTGTTCGTTTAATGTGAACCGGGCACTGTGTAGAGGATATATCTCTCTACCATCCTCAAATCCGCATCCCAGGTGGATATAGGCTCCTTTTCTTGCGTTGAAGAAGTAAAATATATCCTCACTCGCCATAATATTTGAAACAATTTCAGTATACTTTTCCTCGGGAAACAGCCGGCCGGCTGTTTCCATTACACTATCGGTTATAGCCTCGTTATTATAAATAATGCTGTTTGAATCAGTAAGTGAAATTTCGCAATTGCATCCTGTCTGTATAGTCGTCTCTTTCACCGCCTGCTCTATTTCGCGTAAAAGCATCTGTCGGGTTGCCTCTGTTTGCGTCCTGAGAGAGCCCTTCAGCTCAACTTTATCGGGAATTGCATTTCCTTTTTCCCCGCCTCGGATCAGCCCTGTGGCAATTACTGCTTTGTCCTTCCTTTTTTTGCAGCGCTCTCCAATCTCATGAATGGCTAGCGCTATTCTTGCTGCAGCAGGTATTGGATTGACAACATACTCCGTATCTGAAATATGCCCTCCTTTCCCTGTAATACTTATAAAAAAAGCATCACTGCCAGCCATCAAGGCTCCTTTTTTCAGTCCTATGGCTCCCGGCTTTAGCTCACTGATGGTATTGGTGACATGGAGCCCAAGTATTGCGTCTACATACGGATTTTCGAGGACACCTTCCTCCAACATATAGCGTGCGCCATGGGACCCTTCCTCCCCTGGCTGGAAAATACATTTAACACTTCCTGCAATTCGCTCAGGATGCGCTGCTAACAGTTTTACCGCACCCAGAAGCATAGCAGTGTGTGCATCATGTCCGCAGGCATGCATATTTCCATTTTTCGATGCGAAGGGAAGTCCGGTCAGCTCCTTAATAGGCAGTGCATCCATATCACTGCGCAATGCGATTGTTTTTCCGCGTGTCCTGCCGTAAATCACGACTTCAATTCCGGACGTGGTAGTGTGCAGTTTATATTGCACACCCAGCTTGTCCAAAACGCTGCATACATATTCTCGCGTTTTAGGTAGGTAGAGTCCAACCTCTGGTATTCTGTGCAAATCCCGCCGCCATGCAATAATATATTGCTCTATGCTTAGAGCCTCCTGATTCAGCATTCCATATGCCTCCGGTTACTGCGATATAAAATTGCTTTTTCACAAACCAGTCTGTGCGCTTTTTCCATTTCTGCTCCCAGATCTCGATCGTCGTCCTTAAGGAAGGAGATTACGCTTCGGACTGCGTCATAAGAATAGCGCGTCCCTTTCCCTGTCGGTGCTTTTCCGCTGAGATCCGCTGCCTGCGCATTATGCATCGCTTCAATTCCTAAAAGATAATATAGCAAATCTATGATTTTTTCTGTTTTTGACATTACATAAGGTGTATTGCAGCCATGATCCTCAGTCTCGTTCGCTGTTGGGAGATAATCAAGGGAAACCGGGTTTGCCAGATGCCGGATTTCGGTATCAAGCGCGCTAATGGTTTTTTGGATGGTTGCAAAGGCAATTACGCCGGTATCAGGGCGAAGAAAACGCGGCAAATGACTGAATAAATCGTTGTCTAGCCTTAGGATACGGTTGCATATAAGCTTTGATAGATGTCCAAGCGCTATATCCATCATCTCATAAGAAACTGCAAGTCCTGTAACAATGAAATTATCTGTCGATATCATTTCTCTTTCCTCTGTCAGCACCATTGGACAATCATCTGAAGAATTAATGTAAAGAGGGAGCTGACTTTGAATATAATATAAGGAATCACGGATTGACCCATGGATAGCACAGCTGCTTTTATAACTAAGCGCTCCGAATAGTGTTTCGTTTCCGCAGTTCCAAAGATCGCTGCCCTCTAGGCATTCAATCACTTGCTTCAGGCTGTCGTGCTGGCCCTTTAGAGGGCGGTTCCTTCCGCTCCTTGGATCAAGGAACATAGGGTTATACCCTTGAGCCTCATAGCCCATAGCATAAATAACATCTGCCATATCCAGCAGATCTTCTATTTCGGCACACAGAAGCGCTGCTTTACCGACTGAGAACGCATTACTGCTTACAATCGGGAGTGCATCCTTCGGACCAAGCACAATCGGAGCAAGTCCGTTCTTTTTCAGAGCTTCCCCAGCTGGGATATTGGTACCGCAATACTCTACATTACCTTCTCCTATCATAGAAAGACCAAGATAGGCCATATTCCCGAGATCAGCCATACCGACCGAGCCGCGCTCCGGAATCTGTGGGTGTATGCCGCAATTGAGCATATCCTTTAGCAAGGTCAAAATTTCAGTCTGGACGCCTGCTACCCCGTTAAGCAATCCGTTAAGACGACAGAGCATGGTTGCACGCACTGTCGTACTATTCGCATAAGGTGGGAGTGCGACGCTGTGCGAGCGCAGGATACGCTCGTTAAATATCTTATATTCTTCAGGCAGTATTTTGTTGTCCTTATTTGCACCAAGCCCGGTATTCAGTCCGTAAATCTGTTTATCGCTATTAATAAGCCCAAGCACGACGGAACGTGATGCTTGGGCCATGGCAAATGCCTCAGATGAAATCTCAACCTGGGCGTTTTCCCTGGCAACTTCAATTACCTGTGCAACCGTCAGGTGCCTTCCATCCAGAATAACTTTTTTTTGTTCCATTCAATCCTTCTCCTTTTTGTTATTGTTATTGTAGGCTTGAATAACGAGGAATATCTATATCAGATTGTTTATATTGCAGCAAGCACCCGTACCTATGGCATCCAGAACATCAAATTCCTGACTGCTCCAATCTGAATACCACATTAAATTGTCCATCTTTTGCATGCTATTCTGCTAAATAATACTAATATTATCTTACAGAAAATTGTTTTGAGAATAAACTTCTAGTTTTCTTTATCCATATAACTATATTTTGTAACAAACAGGTTCGTAATATTGTAAATTTGTTATCCTTATTATAGAATAAGTGGAAGGGAGATGAAGCCATGAAAATACAACACCTCCAATATGCGCTAGAAATAGAAAAATATGGGTCTATGAACAAAGCTGCGGATAAGCTTCTTTTATCCCAGCCTAACGTTAGCAGTGCGCTAAAAACGTTGGAGAGTGAGCTGGGGTTTCACATTTTTTCAAGAACGAATAAGGGAGTTGAGCCCACTCCCGAAGGAAAAAAATTTTTATCCTGCGCCAGAAGGATGGTTGAGGAATATGAAAAGATTGTTGCTATCAAAGCAGGAGAAAAGGTACACCGCTTCCATTTATCCGCAGGGTATCATTCTGCAATTGAAGAAGCTTTCTCAATTTTGTGTGCTGAGTATCAGGACTGTGCAAAGCTTAACTTTTATCTTATGAATACGGATGCAGATAGTATTATTGAAAATGTATACTTGAATAAGAGTGATCTCGGCATCCTACTGTTACCGAAAAATATGCCGAGCACCCTACTATCCCTTTGTGATAAAAAGGATCTTACTGTCTCCCGTATTCGGGAACTATGCTTTAACGTCAACCTAAGCAAAAATCATCCCTTGCTTAAAGAAAAGTATTTTGACATCAAAAAACTACGCAACTACCCTTTTGTGGATTATGGAATGAATATTCTTTCCTCAAGCTCTGATCTTATTAAGATGGGGATTATAGATGAGGATAAGCGTATCCTTGTAGATGAACGCGATACACGGTGCCACATAGTGGCAACCTCAAATGCGTTCAGCATCGGATGCGGTTTGCATCCCCGTATCCGGGAACGATATAATTGGGTTTGTATTCCACTTCCTGACGTCGTTTTCCAGATGGTGTCGATCCACCGTAGCGATTCTTTAATAAGTGCTGAGACGCGGCGTTACCTCCAAATACTGAAGCAGGAAATAGCAGAGGTATAAAAATACGGCGCTGGTGTTATAGCAGATCCATTCTAATTTGATCTATATGTTTCTCACTAAAAATTTTACATTGAATACAAATAGTACGAAACATTTTCCTTGATTCATATGTCGTGAAAAGTTCATATTTGATAACATAAAATCAGACACTTCAACTGATTTTATAGTTGTATATCTTTTTCACGACATATATAGGTTTGAGATATTGTAAAAAAAGCAGATGCACCGCAGTAATTTGCTGTGTACCTGCTTTTTCAAATATTTATTGACTAATCGGTTTCATAAACTTCATAGTTAGATTTTAAAATACTTCAATACCAGCCTTTTTATTATAAGAATTTATACAATACGCTCCCTACAGTTTTCCGCTCAAAATCAATATGCCCATTGCTATGAACAGGACTCCGGCAGAATTTTGTATGTAATGGGGGGGAACATATCTTGTTATGTAGGCCCCTACAAAAACTCCGATAAAAGCGGAGCAGACCAGTGCCAGGCTTGAACCGATGAAGACAGCGATTACGGAGTTAGATTTTGCAGACAGCAGCATTGTTGCCAGCTGTGTTTTATCTCCAAGCTCAGCTATAAAAATTAAAAGAAAGGTAGATAATATGGCTCTTAACATTTTAGTCCTCCTCGTTTATTCTGATTAGGCCATTGTGCAAAGCGCAATCCTTTAATTTGCTTTATCATTCTGCTATAGTATATATAGGAGTTTCACTTTAATATATTTATTCGAAATGCCTTTAATATATTAACAGTTTATTATATTATTAAAATATATATCTTGGCGAAAAAGTAAGAAATTAATCTAAATAAATATACTATGAACCGTATTAAGGGAGTAACTGAATGAATATGGTTTGTAGCTTTAATGAAAATAGTCCGTACTATTGAACACTATTAATGGCTTTAGTGCGGATATATAGTATGTGAGGTGTATGTGATGTCAAAATCAATAGCTGTCTTTAATCAGAAGGGTGGTGTGGGGAAGACTACAACTGTTATAAATTTGTCGGCATGTCTGGCAAGCAAAGGGAAAAAAGTACTGATGCTTGATATAGACCCCCAGGGCAATACAACCAGTGGTGTCGGAATTGACAAGACAAAACTGGAAAAAACAATTTATGACGTGCTGATAAACAGTGATGACCCGAAGGAGTGCATTGCAGACACGAATAGAGAAAATCTATTTATAATACCCTCAAGTGTACAGTTGGCAGGAGCTGAAATTGAGTTGACGGAGATGAATAAAAGGGAATTGAAGCTAAAAGAATGCATAGACAATATTAAAAATGAATTTGATTATATATTTATAGATTGCCCGCCATCTCTTGGCCTATTGTCAATTAATGCCCTATCCGCAGTAGACAGCGTATTGATACCTATACAATGTGAGTATTACGCCCTTGAAGGAGTGAGTCAGCTGATGAATACAATAAAGCTGGTAAAGAGAGGACTGAACCCTGATTTGGATATAGAGGGAGTTGTACTAAGTATGTTTGACGGCAGGACAAACCTTTCTATACAAGTAGTTGATGAGGTCAAAAAGTATTTCAGAGGAAAAGTATACACCACAATGATTCCACGAAATGTTAGACTTGCAGAGGCACCGAGCTATGGCATGTCTATTATAGAATATGACATAAAGTCAAAAGGAGCAGAAGCATATTTGGAATTGGCTGATGAGTTCATAGCTTTATCATATTAAGCAGAATACTCTGCTCAATATGATAAAGCCTCCGGCGGATGCACACGATTTTGCAAAGGAAATTGTCACGCTGGCGTGACCAAAATCGGCGCGCAAATTCGTCGAGACGAATTTGATAAAGGGATGTGATTTAGATGAACAACAAAAGAGGATTGGGAAAAGGCCTTGGGGCTTTAATACCAGAGAATGAAGAAAAAGTACAGAACGCTATAATAGAATTGAAGATAACAGATGTAGAACCAAATGATAAGCAGCCTAGAAGGGCATTTGACGATCAAGCCCTTACCGATCTTTCAGAGTCCATAAAAGAACATGGTGTAGTCCAGCCTATTATAGTAAGGCAGATAGGTAACGGGTATCAAATAATTGCAGGTGAAAGAAGATGGAGAGCTTCAAGACTGGCAGGGAAGAAAACTATACCTGCGATTGTAAAGGAATGCAGCAACCTTGAGGTTATGGAGCTTGCACTGATTGAAAACCTGCAAAGGGAAGATTTAAATTCAATTGAAGAAGCACTGGCATATAAAAGCCTTATTGAAGAGTATAATATGACACAAGAGGATATATCAAAAAAGATAGGTAAAAGCAGACCCGCAATAGCGAACTCCTTAAGACTGCTGCAACTTTCCCAGAAAATTAAGGAAATGATAGCAGCAGGGAAAATAACTCAGGGGCATGCGAGGGCATTACTGGCAATAGACGATGAAAGGAAACAATTGGAGATAGCAGAGAAAATAATTAGCCAGCAGCTTAATGTCAGACAAATAGAAAAACTGGCAAAGGAAACAAAGCATAAAGAAAAAACAGAAACTCCGCCTGATGAATATCAGATAGAAATAAATCAACTGGAAGAAAGATTAAAAGCAGCACTTGGCACTAAGGTAAGCATACAATATAAAAACAAAAAGGGAAAAATAGAAATTGAATATTACAGCAATGAAGAGCTTGATAGAATTATAGAATTGTTGGAAAAATAAGGGCTCTTTTAAATTGCGTATAATCGATTTTTTTTAATGAGGTCAGGGGTAAATATTATAAAGACAAAAAATCGGACAGATACAATATAAATGATTGTGAAGGGGGATCACTGAATGAAACAATTTATATTGGATTCTTTTGTGTCGAAAGACGGAGGGGGAAATAAGGCAGCAGTCGTTTTTGATGATTTTGGAATGTCTGAGTGGCAGATGCAGGAGATAGCAAAAAAGAACAACTTTTCCGAAACTGCATTTATAAATATTAAGAATAGTGGTGGTAACAAGTATACGATAAGATATTTTACCCCTACGGAAGAAGTTGATATCTGTGGACATGCAGCCCTCGCTTCTTTTCAAGTTTTGAAGGAGCTTGGGTATTTGTCTGAAGAAACTGCTTTCCACCGCACTAAGGCTGGTGGACTGAAAGTCTTAATAGAAAAAAATGCGATACTTATAGAAATGAAAAAACCGGAAGTTGTTATGACGCTTAGCAAAGAGGCTATAATCGGAACTTTGGATATCAATAAAGAGGCTATTATTGCAAACGACAATGGAGAGATAGAAGTAATATCAACTGGGCTTAATGACATTATATTAGAGGTAGACGGAATCGAAGCTCTTAAGAATATGAGTATTAAAAAAGAAAAAATGATTGAGCTTTGTATCAAATATGATCTTATAGGAATGCATGTTGTTTCACGTGAAACAATTGAACAGGACTCTGATTTTTGCTGCAGGAACTTTGCTCCTGTCGTAGGTATAGATGAAGAAAGCGCAACCGGGACATCCAATGCATCCTTACTATATTATATGATAAGAAATTATAGTAATATTGAATATGGGAAAACATACAAAGTAGAGCAAGGATACTTTATGAGAAGCCCAAGCAATATATTCGTAAAGGCCGATCAAGCAACAGGAAGTATCTATGTTGGCGGAGCTGCGAGTATACAAAGTAAAGAAGAAATTACTACATAAATGTATTAGGTTATATAATTTAATTTTTAGTTTACAGGAGAGCTATATATGGATATAAAGATAAGAGAAGCAACTCCAAATGATTATAGAAGTTTATGTGAAATATATGCAGAGCTCGATGAGTACCACAGACTTAATCATCCTGAGCTCTTTATTGAGCCTGACGGATATGCAAGGACTGAGGAGTATATTGCAGAAATTATCCATGACAGTGACAGGACACTTTTTGTTGCTGAAGCAGACTCAAAGATTGTTGGGCTGGCTGAATGCTATATACAGGAGTCATCTGATTTTCCGGTTGTTAAGAAGCGGAAATGGGTTCAACTGGACAATATATCAGTGAAGAAAGAATATCAAAAGCATCACATAGGTTCTCTTCTTTTAGGAAAAGTTGTTGGATGGGCCGAAAGTAAGAATATAAGAAGAATTGAGTTGAAGGTTTATTCTTTTAATAATAATGCTATCGAATTTTACTCAGATAAGGATTTTAAAGAATTGAACAGGACTATGTATTTAGATGTCTAAAGTGTTTTAATAATGGCATTTATATATTGATTATACTGAAGTGAAGTAGTTATGAAACTGAACTACAGTTGTAAATTTTAGTTGGCCGAAAATAATATTTAAATAAACTAATATAAATTGTTTCACGTGAAACAAAGGAGCAACCATGATATATTTTGATAATGCTGCAACAACATTTCCAAAGCCTCCTGAAGTAATTGAAGCGGTAAGTGACTGTCTAAAAAATTACTGTGCAAATCCGGGAAGAGGAGGGCACAAGCTATCGCTTCAGTCAGGGAGGGTAATACTAGAAGCCAGAGAGCTTTTAGCTGAATTATATAATTCTGATTCCCCCGATAGAATTATATTAACACAAAATGCAACAGAGTCTTTGAATTTAGCCCTTAAGGGCTATTTGAAGAAAGGCAGCCATGTTATTACGACAAGTATGGAGCATAATGCGGTGATGCGGCCGCTAAAAGCACTTGAAAAGCTTGGCATTGAGACAACAATTGTTCAGTGCAGTAAAGAAGGGGAAATAGATATAAAGGATATCGAGAAGGCGATAAGGAAAGAAACGGTACTTATTGCTGCCACTCATGCCTCTAATGTGATAGGCACAATAATGCCGATAGTGGAGATTGGCAAGCTGGCAAAGAACTATAATCTGGAGTTTTTGGTCGATGCTTCACAGACAGCGGGAGTCTATGAAATTGATGTTAAAAAAATGAATATAAGTATGCTTGCTTTTACAGGACATAAGAGTCTTATGGGTCCTCAAGGCACAGGGGGGTTATACATCAGGGAAGGGCTTGAACTGAATCCTTTAAAGGAAGGCGGAACAGGCAGCAAATCAGACTCACTGTATCAGCCGGATATGCTTCCGGACCGTTTTGAAAGCGGTACTCATAACACTCCCGGTATTGCAGGCTTATGCGCAGGTATAAACTATATAAAGAATAAAGGTATGGACAATATAAGAAGACACGAACAAGAGCTCGCACGCTACTTTATAGATGGTTTAAGGAACATGAAGGAAGTCAAGATATATGGGACAAAGGATGTAAATAAACAAGCACCCGTGGTTTCAATAAATATAGGAGACATAGGCTCCTCAGAAGTAAGCTACATATTGGATCAAACTTCTGATATAGCAACCAGGTCAGGACTGCACTGTGCACCATTGGCACACATGACGCTTGGTACTATGGAGCAGGGTACTGTCAGGTTCAGCTTTGGCTACTTCAACACAAAAGAAGAAATAGAGGCAGCTATAGCTGCTATTTCGCAAATCGTAAGGGAATTATAGGGGAGAGAAAAATGAATACAGTAAATACTATCTTGAAAGATTATAATAATGTCATAACTATTGCTGTCATAGCTCTGCTATTGCTTATGCTTGCCTGGAATATAATACTGTCTTCCAGGATTGCTTCTTTGGGAAACAAGTATAAAAAATTTATGCGTGGGTCTACCGGAAAAAGCTTCGAAAATATGCTCATGGATCATATTGCCGACATTGAAGGGGCAATAGAACGTGTTAACATAATGAACGAGGATCTGCTGAACCAGAAGAATCAAATGGATAAATGCTTACAAAAGTGTAATATTGTAAGATATAATGCATTCAGCGATACAGGGAGCGATTTAAGTTTTTCCATTGCAATGCTTGATAATTTCAATGACGGTTTCATAATTACGGGAATCTATGGCAGGAATGAATCAATTACTTATGCAAAGCCTGTTTCAAAAGGTACATCCAAATATCCCCTGTCTGTTGAAGAGGAACTGGTATTGAACAGAAGCTTGAAATGCACCCAAATATAGAATAAAAAATTCACCTTCATAGGATACTAAGTATGTTATATTAAACATAACCTGTGGAGGTGTTTTTATATGGTTATTGCCATACAAAAGGGTCTGGAAGATTTAAAGAGCGAGCTTGAGAGCAGAGGCAACGAAGTTTTTTATATCGGAGAGAACAAAGTTGCTGATGCAGTACTTTATAAAGAAGTAGATACTCATCCCTACTATGAGGTAAACAATGTATCTTCCGCAGCTGCAGCATCAACAGGCGGTAGTGCATCCTTCGGGGCTTTGCTGGTAAATGTAACCAACAAATCAATTGACGATATAATACAGATATTAGAAAAAAGAGTTTACAGCCCATTGATTTAGCTTCATACATAAACTGCGCTTCAGTTATATATTCATCGGACCTAATGCTGCAAATTTCTCTGATCTTTTTCAATATTATGGTATAATAATATATAGTGCGAGCTGTGAAACAGCGAGCGAAAGCTCAACGTTTCCACTTGGGGGC
>CAZUGK010000039.1:0-7775 GCA_964619815.1 uncultured Clostridiaceae bacterium
CCTACAAAGAAATCGTATGTAGGGGGCGGTTTCCATGCCGCCCCGTGTTGCACATCTTTTATATTTATGCAGGCAGGAAAGAATTATGATAGCCAAAATGGCAGCTAGGCTTTAAGTTGTCACATTGTCCAATAAATGTTAAAATGTTCATAACCAATAAAGAAAATTTCCTGGAGGGATTGTATGAAGCTGATATCATGGAATGTAAATGGCCTAAGAGCTTGTGTGCAAAAAGGATTCGTAGAATATTTCAAAGAGGTGGATGCAGATATTTTCTGCATTCAGGAGAGCAAGCTGCAAGAAGGGCAAATAGATTTGAAGCTTACCGGCTATCACCAATATTGGAATTATGCTGAGAAAAAGGGTTATTCGGGTGTTGCAGTATTCAGCAAAGCCGAACCTTTAAGCTGCACTTACGGGATAAACAAGGAAGAGCATGACAAGGAAGGGAGAGTAATTACTCTTGAATATGATGATTTTTATCTTGTAACGGTATATACTCCCAACTCTCAACAGGAACTTGCAAGGCTGGACTACAGAATGCAGTGGGAGGATGAGTTCAGGAGCTACATCGAGGGGCTGGACAAAGTAAAGCCGGTTGTGGTTTGCGGAGATATGAATGTGGCACATAGGGAAATAGACTTGAAAAACCCCGGCAGCAATAGGAGAAACGCAGGTTTTACCGATGAGGAGAGGAACAAGTTCACGGAATTTCTTGAATCGGGCTTTATAGATACATATAGATATTTCAACCCTGATAAGGAAGGCATGTACTCCTGGTGGTCGTATCGTTTCAACGCAAGGGCTAATAATGCAGGATGGCGCATAGACTACTTCTGCGCATCTGAAAGGTTGGCCGGAAGATTGGTCAGTGCTGATATACATGCTGAAGTAATGGGGTCGGATCACTGTCCGGTGGAGTTGGTTTTGAAATAGATGGATATTTTAGATTAGTGTGCGATATTATACTGCTTTCACACTTTGACAAGCTTCAATCCAAGGAGGTATTGAGCGATAGTATGCTTTTCGCGTAATTGCCGCAATAAAAGTCTGAAAAAAGGGAAATCATATATTAATCAAGAATATATATAAAGATGTGCAACACGGGGCGGCATGGAAACCGCCCCCTACATACGAATGCTTTGTAGGGGCGGGTTTCCATGCCCGCCTGTTAATTCTGATGTAAGGAGTAATATATGATTAAGACTTTTAGCGAATTGGACCTAAATACAGCTTTGGCTGAAGGCTTGAAGAAGGAAGGAATAAACGAACCTACCGGTGTTCAGTCTGAATGTATTCCCAAGGCTCTGGAAAACAAGGATATTATAGGCCAGTCTCCTACCGGCAGTGGTAAAACACTGGCTTTTTTGCTGCCTTTATTTATGAAGCTGGATGCAGGCAGACGGGAGATGCAGGCTATAATACTCGCTCCAACCCACGAACTGGTCATGCAGATTGATAAACAAATCAAGCTGCTTTCACAGAACTCCGGAATACCGGTCACCTCTGCTGCAATAATAGGAGAGGTCAATATCACAAGGCAGATTGAAAAACTGAGGGAAAAGCCCCATATCATAGTAGGCTCGGCAGGAAGGGTATTGGAGCTTATTAAAAAAAGGAAGATTAACGCCCAGACTGTAAAGACCATAGTCATAGATGAAGGGGATAGGATGCTTGATGAACATAACCTGAGCACAGTCAAGGATGTAATAAAAACCACCCAGAGAGACAGGCAGCTTATGCTTTTTTCAGCAACTATAAGCGACAGAACCCTGAATATTGCAAAGGAGCTTATGAAGGAGCCACAGGTTATCCGTGTCGAGGATGCAGGCGCAGCTAACCCCAACATAACACACATGTACATAACCGCTGAGCAGAGGGATAAGATTGAGGTGCTGCGAAAGCTGGTTGCAGCAATAAAGCCCGAAAGAGCCATAGTGTTCCTGAATAAAAGCGAAGAGTTGCAGCTGTTAACAGCAAAGCTGAGATATCATCATCTGAATGCTTACGACATATCAGGCAGTGCCTCCAAGGAAGACCGGAAAAAGGCTTTGGAAGGCTTCAGAAAAGGGGACATAAAGCTTCTTGTTGCTTCTGACATAGCTGCCAGGGGACTTGATATAAAAGGTGTAACACATATATTCAATATGGATTTGCCGGCAGACCCCAAGGGATACCTGCACCGTACCGGACGAACAGGCAGAATGGGGGAAGCAGGTGCGGCGATTTCCATTGTGACTGAAAAAGAAGTTTCTTTTATAAAAAAATGTGAAAGGGAATTGAAAATAAAAATAGAAGAAAAGATAATCTCCAGAGGCAGAATAATAGAACCGCTAAATAAGCAAGCTTAAATAAGAAAGGATATTTAAGCGGAAATTATTCGTACTTTAATGGTAAAGAGGTTTGATTTTTTTGTTTCCGGGAAGTTTAGCTGACTTTTCATGATACTTCCTGGGTTCTTTTTTGTTAGCTTGTGGAGGCTTGATGCTTGGGAATTATTCCATAATTATCTATTATAAAGTCTTTAACTTTTTTTACTGGAGGTGTCATATACCTGTTTTCTACCCAAGCCATATAAACTGTTCTCATACATCGGGGCTCTTTTATCCTGAGGACAGATACATCGCTGTTGTCTAAAGCAGGCACTTTAGGTATTATAGCAACTCCAAAATTTAGAGCTACAAAGGTTATTATTGCATTACACTCTTCAGCTTCAAAAACAATCTTAGGTGTGATTCCCATATCCTTAAATATAGTATCAATCAGTTCTCTAAGGCCACTATTTTTATTAAGAAATACAAATGGCTCATCCTTTGCTTCCATGAGGCTGATTTCTTTTCTGTTGGCATAAGGGTGATTTTTCGATACAATTAAATATAATTCCTGCTCTAAAATCGGTATATATGAAGTATCTTTAGACGGTTTCACGCAAAAGGCCAAATCGGTTTTACCGTTTTTTAAGTCTTCCATAATAATGTTATTCAAATTCTGTATAAAATTAAAAGTAATAGCTTCATTTGACTTGTCTTTATAGAAATTTTCTATTATTTTAGGTACAAAATTAGAACTGAGGCTATATATATAACCCAGATTCACTTTACCTGTTGAAGGGTCTACAAGTACTTTAAGCATTCTTATGCCTTCACCCAATGTGTCTAGTGAGCTTTCAACATAACTGAGGAAAAATTCTCCGTAGCGGGTGAGTTTTATTTTTTTTCCATGCTTTTCAAACAAAGATATATTAAGTTCCTTTTCTAATTCCGCAATAGAGTAGCTTAGGCTGGGCTGAGATATGAGCAGTTCTTCTGAGGCTTTAGTGTAATGCTGAACCTTTGCCAGCACACGAAAGTATTGAAGTTGCTGCAATGTCATTGAATCAGCTCCTTTCAACATGGATAAAACCGTCATCTTATATTAAATGTCATTTTCTATAATCTAAGGAAAGTATAGATTTACTTAGTATAGTAATTTTCAAAAAATGCTTCATTAGAAGCCTTTTTTATTTTAGCCTTCTTCATGCATTAAACCCAAGAATATTTATTATCCATTTAAAGTAATAGGTTAGAAAGGATAAAGAAATTTCAATTGCTTTTGGCTAACTACCTTGATTTTACTACTTTTATTATAGCACAAATCGATAGATTGTCTCTATCATTTCTATCAAAAATCGGTATTATACATAGTTGTTCTTTATTAGTAAAATTAAAGCGTAGCACAAATAGCTAATATCCTGGGATATAGTGTGAATCAATATTTTTAATAATAGGGGGCTTAATTCATGGCTAAAGAAATAACCAAGGAACAAATTGAAGAACTTGATGAGTTGTTTGAAAAAGCAAACAGGGCAGCGAAGATTATAGAAACATATGATCAGGCAGGAGTGGACAGGCTGTGTCAAGCAGTCGCCTGGGCAGTATCAAATAAGCAAACATTTTTGAAACTAGTAGATATGGGTATAGAAGAAAGCGGTCTGGGAGATCCGGTATCAAGACAAGGTAAACGATTCAAAATCAGAGGTGTGCTGAGAGATGCACTTCGTGCAAAAAGTGTAGGTGTAATTGAAGAAATTCCTGAAAAAGGAATTATAAAATACGCAAAGCCTGTTGGCATAATAGCATCATTAATACCAACAACAAATCCTGATTTAACTCCAGCCGGACAAGCAGTTTATGGAATAAAAGCAAGAGATGTCATTATTTTCTCTCCACATCCACGTTCAAAGGAAACAACCATTGAAGCAGTTAGGTTAATGCGCGAAGCTTTAGAAAAAGAAGGCGCTCCGGCAGACATTCTACAGTGTATTACAAATCCAAGTATTGCTATGACACAGGAATTGATGAAAAGAGCTGACCTTGTAATAGCAACGGGCGGAAGACCAATGGTAAAATCGGCATACAGCTCAGGGACCCCTGCTTATGGTTCAGGTGCAGGAAACGCTACCATGATAATTGATGAAACAGCAAATATAGAAGAAGCAGCACATAATACCATGCTTAGCAAAACCTCAGATTTTGGTTCGGGCTGCTCAGCGGATGGGAATCTAATAATTAGCGATAAAGTATTTGATGCAATGGTGGCACAGCTTCAAAAAGAAGGCGGATATCTCGCAAATGAAATAGAAAGAGAACACTTAAAAAAGGTTATGTGGGATGAAGAAGGGCATAGGCTCTCAGATACAGTTGCAGTAGCACCTCAAAAACTTGCTGAAGCAGCAGGTTTCACAATCCCTGCTGATAGAAAATTCATAATGGTTATGGGTGATGGCATAGGTAAAGATCACTTCTTCTCAGGTGAAAAGCTTACGACACTATTGGCTATCTATAAATATGAAGGCGAATTTGAAAATGCCCTTGATATGATGAGAGCTATATACGAAGTCGGCGGTAAAGGACATTCCTGCGGTATATATTCATTTGACGATGACCACATACACAGATTAGGATTGGCTGCTCCTGTCAGCAGGATAATGGTTAGACAAGCTCAGTCGAAAGCAAACGCAGGCGCATTTAATAATGGCATGCCAATGACTTCCTCTATGCGATGCGGTACTTGGGGAGGCAATATCGTTTCTGAAAATATTGCTCTGAAGCATTATATGAACACAACCTGGGTATCAAGACCGATACCGGAAGACAGACCATCCGATGCAGAATTATTCGGAGACTTTTATGTTCCGGAGATGGACAAATAGAACTTCTAATTTATGATAGGAGGGATTTTATTGAAAAATGACATTCAGGTACTGGAAGAATTAGCAAAGGAAGCCAGACGTACCACTATCAGAATGATTGCAAGCATTGGCAAAGGACATGTCGGCGGTTCAATGTCAATTATTGAGCTTCTTGCAGTCTTGTACTATGAAGTTATGAATGTAAATCCCAAGGACCCGCATTGGGAAGACAGGGATAGATTAGTGCTATCCAAAGGCCATTCAGGTCCGGGATTATACTCAATATTAGCTATGAAAGGGTATTATGACATATCAGAAATTACCACACTAAACAAGCCGGGTACAAACTTACCAAGCCACTGTGATATGAATCTTACAAAGGGCATTGACATGACAACCGGATCCCTGGGACAGGGTTTATCAGCAGCAGTCGGAATAGCAATCGGTGCTAAAATGGACAAAAAAGACTTAAATGTATATTGCATAATAGGTGACGGGGAAAGCCAGGAAGGACAGATTTGGGAAGCAGGTACTTATGCTTCCAGTCAGAAATTGGACAATCTCATAGTGTTTACAGATAATAATGGCATTCAGCTGGATGATTTTACCGGTAATATTAACAATATTGAGCCAATTGATGAAAAATGGAAATCCTTTGGCTGGTTTGTACAGTGTATAGATGGACATGATATGAATGCAATTTATGATGCTATACAAGCTGCAAAAAAGAATAAAAACAAACCTAGTATGATTGTCATGAGAACTGTTAAGGGTAAAGGCTGGTCAAAAATAGAAGGGACAATTGGAAGTCACAGTATGGATGTAACCGCTGAGGATGCTGAAAATGCATTGAAAGAACTTGCTTAGAAAGGAGGTATTGAATTGGTAGATAATGTAGAAATGAGGACAGTATATTGTGACTCATTAATAGAAGCAGCAGAAAAAGATGAAAGAATAGTGCTTATTAATTCTGATTCTATGAAAGTTACCGCGACTGCACCTTTTAGGGAAAAGTTCCCAGAGAGGTTCTTAAATGTAGGAATAGCTGAAGCCAATATGGTAGGTGTTGCTGCGGGATTAGCCGCTTATGGCAAGATTCCTGTGGTTAATTCATTTACAGCCTTTGCTACCAGAAGATGCTTTGATCAAATTGTGGTTTCAGTCGCATATGCCGGATTAAATGTAAAAATTGTCGGAAATAATCCTGGAATTCTTTCTGAACTGAACGGCGGAACGCATATGAGCATGGAGGATATTGGGATTATGCGAACAATTCCAAATATGGTCATAATAGAACCAATAGATGAATGGCAGCTAAGAAAAGCTATTCCGACGATTATGGAACATGATGGGCCGGTTTATCTAAGATTGAATAGAGGAGTAAATGAATCGGTTTATGATGAAAATTATAAATTCAAGCTTGGCAAAGGTGATATATTAAGAGAAGGAAAAGATGTAGCTATAGTTGCTTCAGGGTTTATGGTGGTAAAATCTTTAAAAGCAGCAGAGAGATTAAAAGCAGATGGAATAGATGCTGCAGTTGTAAATATTCATACCATCAAACCGATTGACAGTGAATTATTAATAGATTTAGCAAATAAAACCGGAGCAGTAGTGACAGTAGAAAATCATAGCATAATAGGCGGCCTTGGAAGTGCTGTTGCAGAAGTATTGATCGAGAATGCCCCGGTAAAGATGAAGCGTATAGGCGTAAAGGATTGCTTTGGTGAAGTTGGAAAGAAAGATTATCTATTGGAAAGATTTGATTTAACACCGGAAAAAATTGCCGAACAAACAAAAAGTCTTGTAATAAATAAAAAATAATTTATAGGAGATGAAGAAAATGAGAAAAGCTAAAAGGGTTCTAATCTGTCTATTATGCATAGTAATGATAGCAGCTAGCTTAGCAGGTTGCTCAAGCCAACCGGCTAATAATGCTGGGAATACAGAAAAGGTGAAAAGCGAAGCTACCAAGACTTTTAAGCTGGGATTAAGTCACAGCCAGGGTTCGGAGTTTTATCTAGGAGCGGAAGAGTTTAAGAGGCTCATTGAAGAAAAGAGCGAGGGCAGAATAAAAGTAGAATTATATCCAAGTGGACAGATTGGCAGCGAAGGCGAAATGACAGAGGGAATAACCATGGGAACAATAGATGCGGCATTGGTTGGGACAAGTTCATTATCAGCAATTTTACCGAGCTTTGAAATTTTCAATCTGCCATACCTGCTAAGGGATTATGACCATGCAGATAAGGTACTTCTAGGCGATGTCGGCAACCAGTTTTCAAAATTACTCAGAGAAAAAAATATACAAGTATTAAGTTATTGGGAATCCGGATTCAGACATTATGTAAATGGAAAACATGAAGTAAAGGTTCCTGAAGACCTAAAGGGCTTATCTATAAGGACTCCTCAGTCCAAAGTACAGCTTGCTATTACTAAAGCTTTAGGTGCCAGTCCGATAGCAATGAGCTTTTCAGAGTTGTATCTTGCGTGTCAGCAAGGTGTGGTTGATGGCCAGGAAGGTCCTGTATTTACTATGGTAGCTGAAAAGATGTACGAAGTTCAGAAATATATGGTACTTGACGGACATGTTTATACAGTTATG
>CAZUGK010000039.1:7785-29276 GCA_964619815.1 uncultured Clostridiaceae bacterium
TCCGACACTATTTGATTCTTTCTCTGATGATGATAAGCAGATTTTGTTGGATGCGGCAAAGGAAGCCGGGGTGTATGAAAGAAAATTGCTCAGGGACAATGAAGCTAAACATCTCGAAACCTTAAAATCAAAAGGAATGACTATCTTTGAGAATCCGGACAAAGAAGTTTGGAGAGCTGCAACTAAATCTGTATATGATGAATTCCAGGATAATTTGGGTAAGGATTTGGTTGACCAAATTCTGAATACTAAATAGAATACATTGTAATTCAGTGGGGGATGCAGACCCCCCACTGAATATTCAGAGGAAACATGTTCCTCTTATAGGTTAACAGTGAATAATGATATATTTTAACTAATGTGTGCAATATTTTTCAAAAGGAAAGGATGCTAATATGATAGATAAAATAACAAATACTATATATAAGGTATTACTTGTGATTGGGACAGTTTTTTTTTCAACTCTGATTGTTATTGTGTTTTCACAGGTAGTTACCAGATATTTTTTTGGACATACTATGGCCTGGGTTGATGAGTTATCAAGATTCCTGTTTGTCTGGATGATGTTTATGGGTATTAGTTTGGGTATATATAAAAGAAAACATATTGGAATCGAATTCTTTATGAATTTATTGCCTGATGATAAAAGAAAGAAACTGGATATCGGAAATGAGCTGATAACAATAATTTTCTTTGCGGTTGTATTTTGGTATGGAACGAATTTAACACTAAGAAGCACGGAGATGGTATCACCTGTTATAGGTATAAATATGGGATTAATATATTCAATAATACCAATAACTAGCTTATTGAACATATTTTACAGCATATTGCCCATACTCACAGCAAATAAATCCTCAGGATTAGTCAAGGAGGTAGAGTAATATGGGGTCTGGTGCAATAATCACTTTATTGATCGTTGCTTTTATCATATTTGCCATTTTCGGTTTACCTATCGGTATCGCGGTCGGTATATCTTCTGTAATTGCATTGCTGGTACAGGGTGATATTCCGCTTATGGTTGTTCCACAGCGTATGTATTATGCAATTAATAGTTTCACATTGATGGGTATACCTTTCTTTATGCTGGTCGGATCCATAATGGAAAGAAGCGGTATTACAACACGTCTTGTAAATTTCGCCAACGCGATAGTTGGCTCCTTAAAAGGTGGTATGACATATGTTAGCGTAATGGCCGGCATGTTAATGGGGGGGATTTCCGGCTCAGCACCTGCAGACACAGCTGCATTAAGCAGTGTAATGATTCCAAGCATGGAAAGGTTAGGATATAAGAAACCGTTTGCTGCTGCAATTCAAGCAGCCGCAGGTTCAATTGGAATAATAATTCCACCTAGCATGCCAATGATAGTATTGGGCAGTATAACCGGAATATCAGTTGGGAAGTTATTCATGGGAGGTTTAATTCCTGGTATAATAATAGGCCTTTCATATATGGTAGTTTGCTGGATATTATGTACTAAATTCGGTTACGATGAAAATGTTAAGGTCAAATTCACTTTTGGTAATTTGACTAAAGCGACTAAGGAAGCTATATTACCGATTTTGGCACCTGTAATAATTATAGGTGGAATATTGACCGGAGTATTTACTCCCACGGAATCTGCCATAGCAGCTGTAGCATATACATTGTTCTTAGCGTTAGTTGTTTACCGGACAATATCGCTTAAAGAATTGCCACAAATTTTTATGGATTCAATTATCAGTTCTGCAAATGTTATGTTGATAATAGCAACTTCCAGCTTGTTTGCATGGCTGCTGACAATGAATAACTTCTCTACCGCAGTAGTTCAGCTGTTCGGAGGATTAATTGACAATCAAATCTTAATAATGCTAATAATAAACCTCATATTTTTTATAGGAGGTATGTTCCTTGAAGGTACAGCACTTCAGATAATGTTTGTACCTGTATTATATCCTCTAGCTATGGCGGCAGGTGTAAGTCCAGTAGCCTTTGGTGTAACTGTAATAGTAAATATTTCGTTAGGGACTATGACTCCTCCGGTAGGTGTATGTTTGTTCGTAGCAGCTGCTTCGGGAGGAGTATCCTTCGACAAGGTAGCAAAAGAGGCAGTTCCTTTTATTATTGCTTTGCTGCTTAATATAGTTTTATTGATATTAGTACCTGGCTTAATAACATATTTGCCAAGCCTTATGAAATAGTATCCGATAAAATCCAACAACTTAGAGGTAGAGCCAAACAGGTAAAGAAATCTCAGTAAATATGCAACAATGGGGTTAAGTTCATATATGGACTTAACCCATTGTTATTAATTGTGCATAGAACTTTTTGGAAAGGTGTGAGGTGCAACTATGAAATATAGATATCTGGGAAAGACAGGGCTCTTAGTTTCAAGAGTTTGCTTGGGCACAATGTCTTTTGGAGCGAAAAATTGGGGTTGCGATGTAGAAACTTCAAAAAAAATCATTAATCTATTTTTGGATTATGGGGGTAATTTTATTGATACTGCTGATACATACAGCGGAAGCATGTCCGAAGAAATTTTGGGGGAAACAATTAAAGGCAGAAAACGTGATGATTTTGTACTGGCCACAAAATGTTTTTATAGAACAGGGACATCCCCCAATTCGAAGGGCTTATCAAGGAAACATATTATAGAAGCATGTGAAGCAAGTTTGCGCAGGTTAGGATCAGATTATATTGATGTATATTTCATACATGGCTCCGATCCACATACTCCATATGAAGAGACGATGAGAACACTTGGGGACTTGGTTAGAGCCGGAAAGATACGTTACACAGGCTGCAGTAACATTCCTGCATGGGAAATTATCAAGGCTAATGGTATATGCAATCAGCTCCATCTCGAAAGGCTCTCTTGTGGAGAATATAATTATAACCTTATTAACAGAGAGGTTGAGAGAGAAGTACTGCCTGCATGCCAGGATCAGGGCATGGGTTTTGTTTGCTGGAGTCCGCTTGCAGGCGGCATGTTAACGGGGAAATATGTAGGATATCAGAATCCACAAGAGGGAACACGATTTGCATATCGCTCTAATGTTGATATTCCAAGGTTTTGGAATGACCGAGGGATAAAAATATCAGAAGAGATCAGTTCAATATCAGAACAATCTGGGGAATCGGCTTCAAAATTATCTCTTTCCTGGTTGTTGCATAATAAAATAGTAACTTCAATTATATGCGGTGTAAAAAATGAAGGCCAGCTGAGAAATAATATGGCTGTTGCAGATTGGGATCTACCAGATGATATATGGAGAAAGATAAATGATTGCACATCTTATGATATGGGGAATTTAACAAATCAGATAGCAAAAAATAGTCGTCTTGTTTTAGAAGACGTTGAATAGCAATGACTATGTGGAGGGATATTATGAAGTTAATGAACAAAGTTACAATCTGTGAAGTTGGACCTCGTGACGGCTTGCAAAATGAATCAAAAATACTTACTGTTGATGAAAAAGTTGAATTGATTAATTCTATTAGTGATGCAGGTTTTAAAATAATTGAAGTTGGATCATTTATGAATCCAAAGGCTGTTCCCCAAATGGCTAATACTGATGAGGTTTTTAAAAAGATTGATAAGAAAGCCGGAGTTGAATACCGTGCGCTTATACCTAATGCACGAGGTGTAGATAGAGCAATTGAGTGCGGCTGTAAAAAAGTTAAACTTAATGTATCTGCAAGCAGAGCACATAATTTGGCAAACTTAAATAGGACTCCCGAAGAATCAGTTGCCGGATTTAAAGATGCTGCTGATAAAGCAGTTTCCAATGGACTTGAAATTTCAGGTTCAATTTCCATGCCTTTTGGTTCTCCTTGGGAATATGAAATTCCGGTATCTGATGTAAAGGCTATTGTCGATGCATATCTTAATGTAGGTATTAAAGAAATTTCACTTTCTGATGCATCCGGCATGGCTATGCCGACACAAGTTTATTCACTTTGTACAGAAATGAAAAAGTCATACCCACAGGTAAAGTGGATTCTACATTTTCATAATACCAGAGGGATGGGGATTGCTAATATTATCGCTGCTATGGAAGCGGGCATTGATTGGTTTGACACTTCCTTTGGCGGACTGGGTGGGTGCCCATTTGTTCCAGGAGCAGCAGGGAATGTGGTCTCAGAGGATGTGCTTCATATGTGTGATTCCATTGGAATTAAAACAGGGATTGATTTGGATAAGGCTATTGACGTAGCAAAGAGAGTTAGAGAAATAGTCGATCATGATCTTCCAAGTTATGTGCTCAAAGCTGGTAAAAATAGTGATTTGTTGAGATAAAAGAGGGTTAATTACTCAATCAGCTTAATAGCAACATTTGTAGGAGTTTAATACTAATAGGACTGGGGGGTTCCTTCAGTCCTATTAGTTTGCAAAATATCATGCTTTTTAATCAAAATCCTATTTGAAGTCTTCAATTCTAATGATGTTTTCCAACCCGTTTACTTTATCAAGCTTTTTAATCTCTTCAACTGACGCAGAAACATTCCCTTCCAGAGCTTCGTGAGTTATAAATACCAAGGATACATTTTCGTTGTTTTTTACATCCTGCGCAAAAGTAAAAATACTTACATTGTATTTTCCAAACACTTCAGCTATACTCCCCAGAACTCCGGGCTGATCCTTAACATTTAACCTGATATAGTACCCCGAGGAGTTTTCACAAGCACTCTGAACCTTCTTTGCAGTCAGGCTGCTTTTCATTGAAAATAATGTCGGTAGATCAATATTATTCCTTAAAATGGAGATTATATCCCCTATTACGGCACTTCCTGTAGGCAAATCCCCGGCTCCTCTTCCGTATAGCATCAAATCACCGACGGCATTTCCCTTTATAAATATAGCATTAAAAGAATCATTTACATTTGCAATGGGATGATGCTTTGGAACCATTGCAGGGTGCACCCGGAGCTCCAGCTTATTGTCAGCTTCCTTACCGACTGCCAGGAGCTTTATGACATATCCGAGCTTATCAGCATAAGCAATATCAACGGCTTTTACATTGCTTATCCCTTCTCTGTAAATTGAAGCAACATCAACCTTTGTGCCAAAGGATAAAGAGGCCATTATCGCCAGCTTGTAAGCTGCGTCGAAGCCCTCTATATCTGAAGTAGGGTCTGCTTCGGCATACCCTTTTTCCTGAGCTTCCTTAAGAGCATCAGCAAAATCCATGCCTTCCCTGGTCATTTTTGTCAGTATATAGTTGGTGGTTCCGTTAATTATGCCGACCAGCTTTTCAATCTTGTTTGCTGTAAGGCTTTCATTTATTTCGCGTATTATTGGAATACCGCCTCCTACACTGGCTTCGTAATAGAAAAGCACTTCTTCCTCCTCAGCAGCTCTGAAAAGCTCCTCACCCTGGGTTGCCAGAACAAGCTTATTGGCAGTGACTACATGCTTCTTGCGCTTTATGGCCCTGAGCATGTAGTCCCTTGCCGGTTCAGCCCCGCCCATCAGTTCAATTACAATTTTTATACTGTCATCCTCAAAAATATCATCAGCATCAGTTGTTATTATTTCCCCGGGAACTTCAACCCCCCTGGGCTTGCTTGCATCTCTTACGAGTATTTTTGCAACCTCTATTTCACAGCCGCACTTCATCATAATTTCGTTTTTATTTGTATTCAGTATTTTCCATACTCCCTGTCCCACATTTCCAAGTCCCAATATTGCTATTCTAACTTTCTTCATTATAGCTTCAATCCCTTCATATATTGTGTAAGAAATCTTGTTCAGCTTGCGCAAAAGAATGCATTGTGCAGCTCATTCAAGGCTTTTTTATTATCCGCTTCCTTTATAAGGCACCAAATTGCCGTACGTGAATTTGCAGTCTGCAGTACGCTTACATTGTTGCATTCCAGCGTCCTCAGCAGCTTTGACATAACCTCAGGCATACCATTTATTGTATTTCCGATCAGCGAGACCTTACTGCAGTTATTGATAATTCTGTATTCCATACACAGCTGCTTTAAAATCTCCTCCACAGCAGCTGTATCTGCACTGTCTATGGTGAAAATCTCCTGGCCCGGAAATACGTTTACCAAATCAATGTTAATACCTTTCACGGCCAACAGCTCAAAAATGTCCTTGCACAAGCTACTGCAGCTGTCAGAAAAGTTTATAATAACCTGAGTCTTGTTCACCATGCTTGTAATGCCTGTAACAGAATTGCCCGTGCAGTCCCTTGAGTTGGTAATTACTGTACCGGGAGCGCTGGATACGGTATTTTTTATAATAAGGGGAATATTGCCTGCCAGTGCATATTCTACAGCCCTGGGATGTACAACCTTTGCACCCTGGTCTGCCAGTTGAAAAACCTCATTATAGCTTATCTCATCTATTATTTTCGCATTTGGTACAATATTTGGATCAGCAGTCATTATGCCGTCCACGTCGGTGTATATTTCAACAAACTCCGCTTTCAGTGCTTTTCCCAGCAGCGCTGCAGTCACATCACTGCCTCCTCTGCCGAGGGTAGTGTAATCTCCTTCTTCCGTCATGCCCTGAAAGCCTGTAACTATAGGAATCAAGCCCTGTTCAAGTATATTAAGCACTCTTTCGGTTTTCACATTAATGACACCGGCATTACCAAAATCGTTGTTTGTTATTATACCTGCATTTCCGCCGGTCATAGCCATTGCCTTATATCCCCTCAGTGCAAAGGCTTTTGCCATAACAACCGCAGAAATAATTTCACCGCAGCACATCAAAAGGTCAATCTCCCTTCTGTCTATGCTGCCGCCCTCACCGCCTATCAGCGACAAAAGGGTATCCGTGGCATAAGGCTCGCCTTTCCTGCCCATTGCCGATACTACGACAACAGGTCTGCAGCCTTGCTCCACAGCCTGTATAACCTTATCTATTGCCATGTTTCTTTTTTCGCTAGTAGTAACTGAAGTGCCTCCGAATTTTTGTACGATAATTTTCATGATATCACTCCTGATTTAATATTTGTGACAAAAGCTCCATCAGAATCTGATTTCAGCTCCTTTAAAACCCATCTGCTTTCAAGCCCTGGCAAGTAAGCTTCCATATGCTTTCGGAATGACGTATCTTCTTCTTTTAAAACAGCCATTATGGTAGGGCCTGCTCCGCTTAAGAAAACACATAGGCTGTTCAGTCTGTTGCATTCCTCGACTATTTCATTATAGTTGCTGATAAGGCCGCCTCTGTAAATCTCGTGAAGTCTGTCCCTGCAGGCAAGCTTCAGCAATTCAAAGTTGCCGTTTGAAAGGGCTGCTATCATCAGGGACACTCTTCCAACATTGAAAACACCGTCCCTGTACGGAATACTATCAGGGAGGACTGCCCTTGCAGCCTTTGTAGACAGTTCAAAATCGGGTATAATGGCGCAGAACTTCAAACTCTTAGGCAGCTTCACTTTTTCATAATAAACCTGATTTCCCTCTTTTACGGATACCGTCATACCTCCGAATAATGCCGGTGCAATGTTGTCCGGATGTCCCTCTATCTCTGAAGCAATCTCCAGGATTTCATTTTTGTTGAGCCTTCCTTTGCCTATTTCATTGGCTGCCAGTACTCCGCCCACTATGCAGGCTGCACTGCTTCCAAGCCCCCTGGAAATAGGTATATCGCTCTTTAAGCTGATTCTTAAGCCCTTCCCCTCACGTTTGTACCCGATTTTTTCGAAACACTTCTGCATTGAAACATAGATCAGGTTGTTTTCATTTTTATAGGAATCTTCGCAGCCATCTATATACAGACCGTCTTCATTTTCCTCTATAAGAAAATAATTATAAAGATTTAAAGCCACTCCCAGGCAATCAAAGCCTGGGCCCATATTTGCACTTGTAGCCGGAACTATTACTTCTACCATATTAATCACCTATGCCTCCCAGATTATTAGATATTGAATACAAAAAGCTCCCATCCCTGAAAGGGACGGGAGCATATTTCCCCCGCGGTTCCACCCGTATTGGTATAAACCCACTTAAAGCCTTAACGCAGCAAACGTCGATTCCTACTGATATTTCAGAATGAAACTCCCGGGTGGTTTTCAACCATTCAAGCCAAGGAAATCTTTCAGCCGGTGGATCTCCATCTCTGATAACCGAATCTGGTCTACTCGTCCCGATCATTGTCTTTATAAATATGTAATTTTCTTTAACAGATACAAAAAGCTCCCGTCCCTGAAAGGGACGGGAGCATACTTCTCCCGCGGTTCCACCCGTATTGGCATAAACCCACTTAAAGCTTTAACGCAGCAAACGTCGATTCCTACTGTTATTTCAGAATGAAACTCCCGGGTGGTTTTCAACCATTCAAGTCAAGGAAATCTTTCAGCCGGTGGATCTCCATCTCTGATAACCGAACCTGGTCTACTCGTCCCGATCATTGCCTTTACACTCAAATTCTTTATTAAGCTTGAAATATACTTCAATCATGACTTTTATTTATTCTAAAGCATAAGAAGCGGCATGTCAAGAGTATTTTTAAATATTTATTAATAATCTAATGAGTTTTTGTATCCGGATCATTAACAGCTGTGCTTTGTGTAGAGGCAGGAAAAACTTTCAAAGCAGTATTTTCAATGTCAAGCGAAGTATAAGTAAAGTTTATATGACCCGGATTATTATAAGCATAAGTGAATAAAAATAAATAAAAAAATCTGAAATACACTTGACAGCACCCTTGGTTGTGTGTTAACATAATAAAAATTGAATATTCAATGAAACTCTTATCAAGAGAGGTGGAGGGACTGGCCCTATGAAGCCCGACAACCGGCATTCTCATTCGAATGCAGCGGTGTCAATTCCTGCAGTACATTGTACTGAAAGATGAGGGAGGATTAATAGTTTATACAGTATATGTTTATTAGCCTCTTTCGTCTGAAAGAGGCTTTATTTTTTTCTGCTGACGTTCCAGGATGCGGTTAAAGGACAAAGCCGTGAAAAATACGTTTTAAACACTTATAGGAACAGGAGGTTAAAAAATGATCCGGTTGATTAATATTTCAAAGACCTTTTTCACTGAAGAAAATAATGTGGAAGCAGTAAAAAACGTAAATTTGCATATAAAGCCTGGTGAAATATATGGGATTATCGGATTCAGCGGTGCAGGAAAGTCCACATTGGTACGATGTATTAATTTACTGGAAAGACCGACCGAGGGTTCCGTTATCGTAGATGGCAAGGATCTTACCAGGATCTCGGAAAAAGAGTTGAGGCAAAGCCGTAAAAAAATTGGCATGATATTTCAGCATTTCAACCTGATGAGATCCAGAAACGTATATCAAAATATTGCATACCCGTTAAAAGGGCGCGGTATGACCAAGCAGCGGATTCATGACAAGGTTACTTCTCTGCTGCAGTTGGTTGATCTTTCTGATAAAGAAACAGCCTACCCATCACAGCTCAGCGGCGGACAAAAGCAGAGAGTTGCCATAGCCAGAGCACTGGCAACCGATCCAAAGGTTTTGCTGTGCGACGAAGCGACTAGCGCACTGGATCCGCAGACAACCCTTTCTATTTTGAAGCTGCTTAAGGAGGTCAACGCTAAGCTTGGCATCACAATTGTAATAATCACCCATGAAATGTCAGTAATTAAAGAGATTTGCGGCAGAGTAGCTGTTATGGAAAAAGGAGTTATTGTAGAAGATGGAGATGTTTACTCGGTTTTCTCTTCACCAAAGCAGGAGGTGACAAAAGGCTTTATAGAAACTACATCAAACCTGAAGAAAATAAATGAATTGATTGTAGAAAAGTCGCCTATTGTAAGTCTTAAGCCGGGAGAGAAAATTTTAAAGCTGAAGTATTTGGAGAAGAGTGCGTCTGAAGCACTCATTTCGGTAGTTTCCAGAAGCTTCAACATTGATGCGAATATTATTTTCGGCAATATAGAAATAATTCAGAATGCGTCACTTGGCAGCCTGGTAGTTATTGCAAGGGGCAAAGAAGCTGATATAAAGGCAGCAATACAGTATCTTTTGGATAAGAGAGTGGAAGTAGAGGTGATTGATAATGGCAGAACTGCTTGATATTTTAATTCCCAATGTTGTCACCAAGGTGCCTGAGCTTGTCAAAAGCTTATGGCAGACACTTTACATGATGGGCTTATCAGGGGCAATATCCTTTGTATTCGGCATGATATTCGGCATTACTCTTACCGTTACGAAAAAAAAAGGCATCATGGAAAACAAGGTTGTTTACAACATTCTTGATAAAACCATAAATACCTTTCGCTCCATTCCGTTTATCATACTGCTGGCAGCTCTCATCCCCTTGACGAGGGCGGTTGTAGGAACTGCTATTGGGACAAAAGGTGCAATTCTTCCCCTTGTATTCGGCACTGTTCCGTTTTTTACAAGACAAATAGAAACCGCCCTTGCAGAGTTGGACGGCGGTTTGATTGAGGCATCCCAAGCGATGGGGTCCAGCCCTGTGGAAATTATATATAGGGTTTACCTGAAAGAAAGTATTCCGAGCATTGTTCGGGGAACAACCATTACCTTTATAAGCCTGGTAGGCCTCACAGCAATGGCAGGTGCGGTCGGAGGCGGCGGCCTCGGAGACTTTGCCATCCGCTACGGGCACCAGAGAAATCAAGTAGATGTTACATATGTAACAGTCATTATATTATTGATTGTTGTCAATGCTATTCAGTCGCTTGGAAATTTTATTATAAGAAAAACAACACATTAGGGGGAAAATAATTATGAAAAATATAAAAAAGTTTGTAAGTATTTTATTGGCAATAACTCTTGCTGTAAGCCTTGTGGGCTGCTCATCCAACAGTGCACAGGCACCGGCAGCGACCTCTTCAGAGCCTGCAAAGGAAGAGGCTGTAACTGTAAAGCTTGGTGTTGTAGGCGAGAACAATGAACAGTGGGAGCCTGTCATAGCAGCTCTTGCAAAGGAAAATATCAAACTTGAGCTTGTAAAATTCGCAGATTATACTTTGCCTAACCAGGCACTTGCTGACGGTGAAATTGATTTGAATGCATTCCAGCATTATGCGTTCCTGAATAATGAAGTAAAAGACAAGGGCCTGGAGCTTACTGCAATAGGTGAGACCATAATTGCACCTCTCGGACTTTATTCCAAGAAGATTAAGAGTGTAAGTGAATTAAAAGAAGGGGATAAAATAGCCATTCCAAACGATGCTACAAACGGCGGACGTTCTTTAAAGGTACTGGAGGCGGCAGGTTTGATAAAAGTAAAGCCGGAGGCCGGCTACCTTCCGACTGTAAACGATATTATAGAAAATCCTAAAAAGCTTGAATTCATCGAGGTAGAAGCAGCACAGACCTCCAGCCTGCTTCCTGATGTTGCAGCAGCCATAATAAACGGCGGCCACGCAGTTGATGCAGGTTTATTCCCACAGACTGATGCAATTTATCTGGAAACAGTAGCTCCCGGCAGCGACAACCCATATATCAATATTATTGTTGCAAGGACAGCCGATAAGGACAAGGATGTATATAAGAAGGTTGTTGATGCATTCAGAACTGATGAAGTAGCAGAGGTAATCAAAACAGCTTATAAGGGTGCATACCTTCCAACATGGAAGTAAAATTTTGAGGTGAATAATTAAATGTTAAAACCATATATAAAGGCAGAGGAAGATTACATCATTTCTTTGCGAAGATATTTTCATCAAAACCCTGAACCCAGTATGGAGGAATACAATACGGCGCTTAAGCTTGAAGAGGAGCTTGAGGCTATCGGAATAGAGCATAAAAGGATTGGCGATACCGGTGTATTGGGAATTATAAGGGGCAAGAAGAGCAGCAGCAAACGCATTATTTTGAGAGCAGATATTGATGCACTCCGAATACAGGATTTAAAACAGGAAAGCTATGCTTCCAAAAAAGACGGCTTTATGCATGCCTGCGGTCATGACGCTCATACGGCAGCGCTTCTGGGAGCCGCAAAGGTTATTAAAGCTAAGGATATGGAGCTTGCAGGCGAAATATATTTGTTTTTTCAACAAGGCGAGGAATTTGGGCAGGGTGCAAGGGTTTTTATCAGAGAGGGCTTGCTTAATGACGTAAGCCGTGTATTTGGAATTCATGTAGCATCTTATATCCCTGTAGGGCAAGTTGCTGTGACAAAAGGCCCTGTTAATGCATCGGTAGACCATTTTACTATTAGGGTAAAAGGGCAGAGCGCTCATGTTTCCACCCCGCAAAAGGGAGTGGATGCACTTTATATTGCCAGCCAGATTGTGGTGAACTTGCAGGCTATTGTCAGCAGACAAACAGACCCAATAGATACGGTTGTGGTGGGTATAGGTGTTCTGCGGGCAGGAACCGCCTATAATATTGTGGCAAATGAAGCAGTAATTGAAGGAACTACCCGCTGCTTCAGCAAAGAAGCCAGAACCAGGACCAACAGCAGCATTGAGTCAATTGCAAAGCAGCTTGGAGCGGCGTATGGCGCAGAAGTTGAGGTAGATTTTGAAGACTTTGCTTCCCCGCTGGTTAACGATGAAACAGTATGCGATGAAGTTGAAGCAGCAGCTAAAAATATTGTTGGTGCTGAAAATGTAGTAAGGCAGGAGAAGTCCCTGGGTGGAGATGATTTTGCAGAATATTTGCTGCTCCTCCCCGGAATGTATGCCTTTGTCGGAACAGGAAACGAAAACAATCCAAATACCCTGCAGCCCCATCATCACGGTCTGTTCGATATTGACGAGCAAGGTTTGTTAATAGCCGCAAATCTTTATGTTGATTATGCGCTGCAGCAGCTGGGATAGTCTATAAGCATTAATCCTAATGGATGGTTCGGATAAATGGATAACAGAAGCCACTCAAAAAGGCAGCGGACATTAAGTCGGCTGCCTTTTCACAATTATATTTACTGTTGGTACATCTGTTCTACTTGCTTCTGAATATCTTCGTTCTCCAGATATTCGTCATAGGTCATTTGTCTGTCCATCAATCCGTTAGGGGTAATCTCAATTATCCTGTTGGCGATGGTCTGTATAAACTGATGGTCATGAGATACAAAAAGTATAGTGCCGGGGAAGTTTATAAGGCTTTCATTGACTGCAGTTATGGATTCAAGGTCCAGATGGTTGGTCGGTTCATCCAGCAGCAGTACATTGGCACCTGAGAGCATCATTCTGGAGAGCATGCAGCGGACCTTTTCGCCTCCTGAAAGCACCTTGGCACTCTTCAGGGCTTCTTCTCCGGAGAAGAGCATTCTTCCAAGGAAGCCCCTTATAAAGGTTTCTGTTTTTTCTTCAGCAGTATCTCCCGTATACTGTCTCAACCAATCTACCAGGGTCATATCTATATTATCAAAGAATTCAGAGTTGTCCTTGGGGAAGTATGACTGTGAAGTAGTGACTCCCCACTTGAACTCTCCGCTGTCTGCTTCCAGTTCCCCCATCAGTATCTTAAAAAGAGTTGTCTTTGCTATACCGTCAGGACCCACAAAAGCAACCTTATCACCTTTGTTGATTCTGAAGCCTACATTGTTAAGAATGCTTTTACCGTCTATGGTTTTGCAGAGATTTTCAACAGTCAGAAGCTCATTTCCAGCCTCTCTGTCAGGCTTGAAGCTGACAAAGGGATATTTCCTGGAAGAAGGCTGTATATCTTCTAAAGTGAGCTTTTCCAGCAGCTTCTTACGTGAGGTTGCCTGCTTTGACTTGGAGGCATTAGCACTGAACCGTGCAATAAATTCCTGAAGGTCCTTCATCTTTTCTTCAGTCTTCTTGTTCTTGTCCCTCATCATTTGTTGGGCCAGCTGGCTGGACTGGTACCAAAAGTCATAGTTGCCCGTATATATCTTTATCTTGCCGTAATCTATATCCGCCATGTGGGTGCACACCTTGTTCAGAAAGTGCCTGTCATGGGATACCACGATTACTGTATTCTCAAAATCCAGAAGGAAGTTTTCGAGCCACTTTATTGATTTTATATCCAAGTGGTTGGTAGGCTCATCCAGGAGCAGAATATGAGGATGTCCGAATAAAGCTTGTGCCAGGAGCACCTTGACTTTGTCCGAGCCTTCCAGTTCTTTCATTTTTAAATTGTGAGATTCTTCCATTATGCCAAGGCCTGTAAGCAGTGTTGCAGCTTCAGACTCGGCTTCCCAGCCGTTGAGATCTGCAAACTCGCCCTCCAGCTCGGAAGCCTTGATTCCATCCTCATCTGAGAAGTCTTCCTTTGCATATAGCTCTTCCTTTTCCTTCATGATTGAGTAAAGTCTGCTGTGACCCATTATTACAGTCTCCAGAACTTCAAACTCTTCAAATTGGAAGTGGTCCTGCTTTAAGACCGCAAGTCTTTCTCCCGGGGTAATTGACACATCTCCGGTATTTGGCTCAAGCTCTCCCGAAAGAATTTTTAAAAATGTTGATTTTCCTGCACCGTTGGCACCTATTAGCCCGTAGCAATTGCCGGGAGTAAACTTTATATTAACGTCATCAAATAATTTTCGCCCGCCATATCTTAGGCTTACATTGTTTGTACTGATCAAAACTTATACCACCCTTTAACTAATTTCTTAAATTTTAAAGCACCAAGCCATTATATCATATAAAACAACATACGACTACATTGCAATATATATAAGCTCAATAATATTGAAAAACTCTTGAATCAGAATGATAAATATATTACAATAATTCTATAAAATTCAAGTGGGGATATGTAATGGTAAGCAATTATTTCAGCGTAATTGAATATCTGGTTTATTCCAATGCCATGACAGGAGATTTTGGATTACAGGGGAGAAGTGTATCCAAAATCGAATATTATGTAAACTAATAAGCCGGAACTTACTTTAAAAATTGGATAATCAGAACCCCTAAGTAAGATTTCTACTTAGGGGTTTTTTGCGTTCGAATTTAACCGTTGGATGCACTGGCGGGCGGGAATTTAATAGATTTACAGCGATGAAAGGAGAATAGGACTATGGATTATAAAATTCAATTAAAGAAAAATATCAATAAAAATTATTTATATACATTACTTCAGAATATTGACCTGACCAGGGGGATATGGATGATATACCTTGCCGGCAAAGGCATGAGCCTCACTCAACTGGGGCTTTTGGAGACTATATTCCACATAACCTCATTTTTGATGGAGGTTCCTACAGGGGCTGTAGCTGATATATTCGGCAGAAAAGCAAGCCGTGTATTAGGAAGGGTGTTTTCCCTTGTCAGTGTTATAATACTGCTTGCAGCAGACAGCTTCTTATGGTTTGCAATATCCTTTGTATTTACTGCCTTATCCTACAATCTGGAGTCCGGAGCCGGAGATGCACTTATATATGACTCCTTAAAGGAAATTGGAGAAGAAGATAAGTACATGAAAGTATCCGGCAACAAGGAAGTGTTTTATCAGGCTGCCGGGATTATGTCTTTTCTGGTGGGGGGCTACTTGGCTACGAAGAGCTATGGTATTGCCTTTACTATCACAATTGTTATAGGTGCTATTGCCCTGCTCCAGTCTTTCAGCTTCATGGAGCCTTCTATCGGCAGGAAGCATCAGATGGAAGAGAAAGAAAATGTTTTTATAAGACAGCTTAAAGATAGCATAGGAGTTGTCAGAAACAACCCTAAGATAGGGTCTTTAATAGTATTTACTGAAATATTACTCACCTTTTGCACCTGCATATTTTTTTATCTGCAGAACTACCTGAAGAGTGACGGCTATAATGAGGCCGTAATAGGGATTATCTATGCTGCCGCCTATGTGGCTTCTGCCTTGGTGGCATCACAGGTGCACATAATTGAAAAAAGAATAAAGGAACAGGGCATTCTGCTGATTATGCCTTTTGTTACAGCGGCATGCTTATGGGGTATTGCCCTTAGCTCATACCATTTCATATTTTTTATAATTCTTATGATCACCGAAGAGGTCGTATATATTGCCATGAGCGATTATATAAACAAAATGATTCCCAGCGAAAACCGGGCTACCATACTTTCCTTTTCCAGTATGGTATTCAGTTTCTTTATGATTACACTGTTTCCTCTTGTAGGGTTGCTTGGAGACAGGTACTCGCTGAGCTTTGCCATAAAGTGCCTCGGGGGGCTGGGGATTATTTTTGTATTGATTAATAGTATATTATTGCTGAACTTAAGCAGAAAAAAGAGGGGTTAGAACGGTCAAATGGATGTGGAATAATAGATAAAAACATGGTAGAATATGCTAAAAGTTCAGGAGAAATGCTGATATGAGTGAAAACGATTATATACTGAGCATAAATCAAGCGATCAATTATATACACGATAATATTGACAAGAACCTTACAGTTGAAGATATAGCAAACCACTGCTGCTTTTCAAAATATTATTTCAACAGGGTGTTCAGGTCCATAGTTAAAGAGAGCATATATTCATTAAAATATAATCCGGTTGATGCAAAGCAAATACGCAGGCTGAATATTGATGAGGTGAATAAGTATATTGCCGGGCAAAGACACATTATAATGGAATAGTTATAAAGAGCGGACATTAATGTTCGCTTTTATTAATTGGATTCTTTGCTAAAAATTTATTCAAATATAGTAAGACATAATGCAGATAATATATAGGTGCAAAAATGAAAAGGAGGAGGTTCTTTGTGTAAAGAGGCCAAAGTATTGTTGCTGATAAGTGTCTTGTTCACTTTTGCCATTGGATTATCAAATATTTTCGTAAATATATTTTTCTGGAAGCAGACAAAAGAGTTTGTAGTGATAGCAATATATCATCTGACCCATTATATCGTTACTCCCATAACTTTTGTTTTTGCGGGAATACTGGCTAAGAAAAAAAACGGAATATGGTCTCTCAGGATCGGACTGCTTGCATATGCGCTGTTCTTTGCACTGATATTGTTCTGGGGTAATAAAGGTACAACCTATATATACCTCCTGGGTATCATATACGGTATGGCAACAGGCTTTTATTGGCTTGCGTTCAATACCTTAAGCTTTGATTTTACCCATATAAACAATAGGGATACCTTCAACGGCTTTAACGGGTGCTGTGTAGGAATTGCTGCAGCTGTTTCACCGATGACCTCCGCATATATAATAAGCGCCCTTGGCGGGATGAAGGGGTATAATGCGGTTTTTGCCTTGACTTTGGTCACGTTTGTAGTGCTGACTTTGATAAGTATGCTGTTAAGATGTAAGAATTACGGGCGCAGGCTTGATTATAAAAAAGCCTTTTCACGCAATTGTGACGAATGGAGTATAGTAAGAACATCTACGGCAATTTGGGGATTCAGAGATGTAATAATAGTATTCCTGATAAATATCCTGACCATTGAAGCTGTAAAAAGTGAGCTTTCCCTTGGAAAACTTACGCTGGTAAGCTCTCTTATATCCTCTGCATCATATGTCCTTGTGCAAAAGGTCATAAAGCCGCCGCGGAGGAGATTATCGATACTGATAGGTGCTGCCGGATTATTTGCAGCAGTGCTGGGCTTGGCAGTCAATGTGGCTTATGGAACACTTGTGTTTTATATAATGATAGACGCATTTTTCCTTCCGTTTTTCCTGATACAGCTTAACTCTGCCACCTTCAACATAATAGACCGGAATCATGAAGAGGATATGCGGATAGAATATATGATAAACAAGGACCTTGTACTGAATGGCGGAAGAATTATCAGCGTACTGATATTAATCACGCTTCTGTCTGTCTTCAAGACTTCTTCAACACTAAAGGGCTATTTGCTGTTCCTGGGATTTGTGCCTGTTTTTTCTGGATACATTCTGAGAAGGCTGAGGGGTGTATTTGAGGGTTCCAGGGTATGAGCTTTTCATTGAAGGGTACTTTAAGCTATTCAGGTTAAAGAAATAACAATTGTTGTAATATTTTTCATGAGTTTATATAATTAAATTAAGTAAATAATGTTGAACCAGATGAAAATGGCGAGAGATATCTTTAAAGATAGCCGAAGAAGCAATGTGGAAAGGAAGCCTTCTTTTTATAGACACTTTCAGGCAAATGGATCGCCATTGGATGGAACTCTGAAGAGTCCGCTAAGGCGGCGCCGCAGGAGAAATACACTGCATGTGTAGAAGCTCTCAGGCAAAAGGACAGAGGAATATAATGGCGTGTTTAGTTGTTGTGCTGTTATATTCTTTTTTATTTAGAGAATTGACTGCGACTATCTGTCAAAAGATATAGCAGTACTGAATACTAAACAAAAAATAAAGGAGGAGTAAGCTTATGAGTGAACCTAAGAAAACGTCTCTTTACCAGGCCCATGTAAAATACGGTGGAAAGGTTGTCGATTATGCAGGTTGGATGTTGCCTGTACAGTATGCAGGTTTGACAGCAGAGCATGAGGCAGTGAGGAATAATGCCGGATTATTCGATGTATCACACATGGGCGAGGTTGAGGTCAGAGGACCTCAAGCCACAGACTTTGTTCAGAATCTGGTTACCAATGATGTATCAGTAATGAATGAAAATCAGGTAATTTATGCAATGATGTGCTATCCTGATGGAGGAATTGTTGACGATCTGCTGGTGTACAAATATACAAATGACTATTATCTGCTTGTAATTAATGCAGGTAATGTTGACAAGGACTTCCAATGGATGAAGGACAATGTCGGCGGCTATGACGTCAAGCTTGAAAATATTTCTGCCGATGTGTCGGAATTAGCTCTGCAGGGGCCAAAAGCTGAGGAAATACTGCAGGGGCTTACTGATACAAAGCTCGCAGAAATAGAATTCTTCTACTTGAAAAGAAATGTAAAAATAGCAGGTAGAAATGCATTGATATCCCGTACGGGCTATACAGGAGAAGATGGTTTTGAAATTTATTTAAAGCATGAGGATGCTGAATATGTATGGGATAAAATACTGGAGGCAGGTAAAGAAAAAGGTATTATGCCTACAGGACTTGGCTGCAGGGATACCCTCAGATTTGAAGCTAATTTGCCCCTTTATGGAAATGAGCTTTCAGCAGAAATAACTCCTTTGGAAGCAGGCTTTGGCATGTTTGTAAAGCTTAATAAGCCTGGCTTTATAGGTAAAGATGCATTGGTAAAGCAGAAGGCAGAAGGGCTAAAGAGAAAAATAGTTGGATTTGAGATGGTAGGACCAGGAATACCAAGACATGGCTATGAGGTTTTATCAAATGGTAAGAATATAGGCTTTGTAACAACCGGCTACAACTCACCAACTGTGAAAAAGAGTATAGGTCTCGCAATGGTTGATATCGAATACGCTGAACTTGATACACCAATAGATATACAGATAAGGAAGAATGTTGTCCCGGCTAAAGTGACAAGCAGGAAGTTCTATAACAAGAACTACAAAAAATAGAAATAAAAATATTATTTAGGAGGAATGTAAAATGGAAACAAAATCAGGATTGCTTTATTCAAATGACCACGAGTGGGTAAGGGTTGAGGGAGAAAAAGCCTATATAGGGATTACAGATTATGCACAGCATGCTCTGGGAGAAATCGTTTATGTTGAATTGCCGACAGTAGGTGACGAGCTCAATGCCGGAGATGTTTTCAGCGTTGTTGAATCTGTAAAGGCAGCTTCTGATTCATACCTCCCAATATCAGGGAAGGTGCTGGAAGTAAACGAGGCATTATCTGATTCACCTCAGCTTATAAACGAGGACCCATATGGAAGCTGGATTACGGTGGTGGAAATAATAGACAAAGCTACCCTTGATAACCTCATGAACGAGCAGGAGTACAAGGAATTCTGCAGTAAGGAGGATTAATATGCATAGGTATATACCAAATACCGAAGCTGATGAAAAGCTGATGCTTGAAAGCATCGGCGCAAAATCCATTGAGGATTTGTTCGTTGACATACCAAAGGAGCTCAGGCTCGGCAGAAAGCTTGAAATACAAGACCCTCTGTCTGAAATTGAGCTTTCCGGCCATATGAAAAACTTGAGCCGTACTAACAAGAGTACTGATGATTTGGTTTGTTTTCTGGGAGCAGGAGCTTACGACCACTTTATTCCTTCAATTGTACGGCATCTGGCAATGAGATCTGAGTTTTACACTGCTTATACCCCCTATCAGCCGGAAATAAGCCAGGGGACACTGCAGGCCATATTTGAGTACCAGACCATGATTTGCAGTCTGACCGGAATGGAGGTCACCAATGCTTCCATGTATGACGGAGCAACCGCCTGTGTGGAAGCTGCAATGATGGCTGTAGAAGCTGCAAGGCGCAGCTCGGTAATAGTATCAAAAACGGTACATCCGGAAGTCAGAAGAGTGCTGAAAAGCTATATGAAATTCCGTGATGTGGAAGTAATTGAAGTTGACATGGCTGACGGTGTAACGGATGTGGAAAAGCTAAAAGCTCTGGCTGCAGCCGGTACTGCCGGTGTTATAGTACAGAACCCCAATTTCTTTGGGATTATAGAAGATCTGTCCGAGGTTGAAAAAATAACCCATGAAAACAAAGCCATACTTATAGACTATGTAGATCCAATATCCCTCGGCATACTAAAAAGCCCTGCAGAATCAGGTGCGGATATAGCCGTCGGAGAGGGACAATCCCTGGGGAACAACATGAGCTTCGGAGGGCCTTACCTTGGATTCCTTGCTACCAACTCCAAGCTGATGAGAAAGATGCCCGGAAGAATTGTAGGCCAGTCCGAGGACGTTGACGGCAAAAGAGCCTTTGTGCTGACACTGCAGGCCAGAGAGCAGCATATCCGAAGGTACAAGGCAACCTCCAACATTTGTTCCAATCAAGGCCTTAATGCTCTTATGGCTGCAGTATACATGTCTACCCTCGGCAAGCAAGGACTTAAGGAAGTGGCAGAACAAAGCACAAAGAAAGCCCACTATGCAATGAAGCAGTTGACAAAGGACGGGAAATTCAAACTGATGTTTAACAAGCCATTTTTCAAGGAATTTGCAATAGCTGGAGATGTTTCAGTCAGCAAGGTTAATGATGAATTGCTGAAAAATAACATTCTCGGAGGCTTTGAGCTTTCAACTGAATATCCTGAGCTTAAGAACGGAATTCTGCTTTGTGTAACCGAAAAGAGGACAAAAGAGCAGATAGACAAGCTGGCCAAGGTAATGGAGGTGATATGATGAAGGATTACAGCAAACTGATATTTGAACTTTCGAAGGAAGGAAGAAAAGCTTACAGCCTGCCGCAGCTTGATGTGGAGGAAGCCGAGCTTGAGAGCTTAATACCCGGCTCATTTTTGAGAGAGAAGGAAGCTGACCTGCCGGAGGTCAGTGAAGTAGATGTTGTAAGGCACTTCACAAATCTCTCCAATAAGAATTATGGAGTGGATACGGGTTTCTATCCTCTGGGCTCCTGTACCATGAAGTATAACCCAAAAATAAATGAGGATGTGGCTGCCCTGGACGGATTCAGCAATATCCACCCTCTTCAGCCTGTTGAGACTGTTCAGGGAGCTCTTGAGCTTATGTATGAGCTTGATAATATGCTTTCAGAGATAACAGGCATGGAAAGAGTCACCCTCCAGCCTGCTGCAGGTGCTCACGGCGAACTTACAGGCCTCATGATTATCAAGGCATATCACCAGAGCAGAGGGGACAG
>CAZUGK010000040.1:0-28880 GCA_964619815.1 uncultured Clostridiaceae bacterium
AGCGGAAAGAGTGAGATAGTTCCGGTAATGTGGGGTGTAAACGGAGCAACTTCTGTAATCGGCTCTGTGCTATCCACTATTTTATCTATGTCGTTTGGATTTACAGGAGCATTGATAGCAGGAGCTGTAGTCTACTTAATTGTTAGCTTGTTTAAGTCATTTTAGAAAGGGGTATTCAATGAAAATTTTGTTTCACGTATTTGGCATTCCGATTTATTTTTTCGGTGCAATGATTGCATTAGGTATATTGGCAGGTATTGTAGCTGCTTATTTTGAGGTTAAAAGAAAAAAGCTTGACGTTGATAAGATGTTTGACCTTGTTTTATATTCAACGATTTCTGCAGTGATTACTGCAAGGCTATTTTATATCCTTTTTTACGATTTGTCCTATTACATTAAAAATCCTGCGGATATAATTAAAATTTATGAAGGAGGCTTGTCTATACATGGAGCGTTGCTGGGCGCCATTGCTTTTGCGGTGTTCTTTGTCAGAAAACATAAGTTAAGCTTCTTTAAGTATGCAGATGCCTTAGCACCGGGGATTATTCTTGGGCAGGGCATAGGCAGGGTTGGCTGCGATGTATTCGGTAAGGTAATGGCTGTACCTTATGCGTGGGGTATAGAGCGTCAGGGGCAATTGCTGCACCCGGCTCAGGTATACGAATTCCTTCTGGATTATCTGGTCTTTTTCATTTTGAGGAGAAAGCGTAAAAGCATCAGGTACGATGGACAACTTTTTATATGGTATATAATACTGTTCTCCATTAACAGAAGCGTGGTTGAGCTATTCAGATATAATCCATCAGTGGCAGGCTGGTTCTCCATATCCCACTTGCTGAGCTTATTGTTCATAGTAGGTGCGCTTGTATTGATGGTTGTTATTAGAAAGAAAACAAATGCAATCGATGCCATCAACAAAGGGGACGCATCAATTCATGTATGGGATTGGGTAAAGGATATACTAATTGTACTTGTACTGGCAGTCGTGTCGCTTTTAGTTTTTTATACGGTTCAATCATAGTGGTGATTATAAAAGTGTCAGCGGATTCATCCCTAACACTTTTATAATTTCTGACTCTGATAAATCTCCGTAGGTTCTTCAAGTTCATCTGTTACTATTCAGCTATAGAGTGGATATATATAAAGTTTTGGAGGTGAAAAAATAATGCATTTATTAGGTGAATATGCGTACGGGTTGTGGGGGTCAGTTATTTTCAATATTCTCATGTTCGGCATTTTTACTGTTACGGCTTTCAAACCGGCCACAAAAAGGGATTGGCGTACATTAGGTGCATTTGCAGCGTTTATGGTCGCACTGTTCAGTGAAATGTTTGGATTTCCGCTTACAATTTATTTTTTGACATCGATTCTTGGAAACAAGTACCCTGTTCTTGACCCGTTTACTCATTTGAACGGGCATTTGTGGGTCGCTCTTGCAGGTGGTTCAACGGCTGTGTATTCCATATTGCATCCTCTCAGCAATATTCTCATATTCAGTGGTCTATTGGTGATAGCCATTGGATGGAGAGCAGTACATTCCGGGAACGGTGAGTTGGTTACACAGGGGATTTACAGGTATGTGCGACACCCGCAGTACACGGGGTTTGCTTTGATGATCATCGGATTTCTTGTACAGTGGCCAACGATTATTACATTGATAATGGCTCCTGTTTTATTAGTTATGTATGCAAAACTTGCAAAAAAAGAAGAAAAGACAATGATAGAGCAGTTCGGAGAAAAATATACGGAATATAGCAAGCAGGTTCCGGCTTTTATCCCAACAATAAGAAGAAAGTATACAGTAAAGGAGTGAGTACCATGAGTTATAAGAAAAGGTCAGGATTTAAAAGGATAACTGCAGTTGCGGCAGTGCTGGTATTAGCGTTGTCTTTGCTATTAGGAACAGCACTTGTTTATTTTAAGAATAACGCTGACGCCGGAACAGCCGAAGAAGTATCTGATAAAAACAAAGTGATACAGTCAAGTAAAGAAATCCAGGTGGACCAGTCGGACAATGACGGTAATGAATTTAAGTATCTGACATTCAGTCAGTATAATAACATAAATATTACAGTGAATTATTTGAGCCCCAAGAATCAAGAAAAGGATTTTCTTACTTTTTATATTGCGCTCGATACGCATACCGTTGAATTAACCAAATATAAAGACATAGGAAAATATGTGGAACTGCAAACGGATGCAGGAGTTGCAATCCGTGAAGGATTTGAATGGAACTTGGAGAGCAGTGAAGTCCATCATATAAGCGGTACTTTGAAAATTAAGAATAATATCGAAGGAAAGCCTATTGTTGATTCTGATACAAAGTCATTTAAATTAATGTTTAAAAACGTTGGCGATGCTGGTGTAAGGGAGCATGTATATGAAGGGGATAAGCTGAAATAGTGGCAAGACATATTTTACCTGATTGCATTGTATTGGCAGAAAGGACTTAGGGGGTATTACATGTTTACATCTATCTATATGATGGCTTTTCTTGCGGGGCTCGTTTCTTTCCTTTCGCCCTGCATCATACCGATGATCACAGTATATTTCAGTCTGATTACCGGTATGTCGGTTGAAGAACTGAAAAAGACAGGTAAAAATAAAGCTGTCAGGCTGAAGGTCATTATTAATACACTATTATTTATTGCAGCATTCACCCTTGTTTTCTCTGCTGCAGGTGCTGCTTCGGGCAAGGTTTCGAATTTTATAAAAGATAATGTTGCCATATTCAATACTATCGGTGGGATCATGGTAATTTTCCTTGCTCTTAAGCTGCTTGGCTTTTTTAAAACCATATCCTTAAAAATAAAAGCATTGGAGGATTTATTTGACAGGTTCAAAGCCAATGCTGCCGCAAGTTATCTTACAACATTTTTAGTTGGTATATTTTTTGCGATTGCCTGTTCACATTGCATAGGTCCTTTACTATATTCAATGCTGATATTTGCAGGGAACACAGGCTCCTCCTATACTGGTATGGCAGTTATGTTCATGTTCTCAATGGGGCTCGCGGTACCGTACTTATTGATTGGAGCAGCATTTGGGAAGTCAATTAACTTTATAACTAGAATCATGAAATATCAAAAGGTCATATCATATATAACAGGTACAGTGCTCCTTATATTTGGAATATTACTGTTCCTTAATAGATTTACTTTGATTGTGGAAACATTATACAAAATAATTCCTTTCAGAAGTTCAATAGGAATGTAAAAAAAAGAAGATTTTCATAGCTTCCACATATGTAAGCAATATAGGTGGATAACTGAGGCGGGTTATTATTATGCTTTTTTTAACTGCCCGTGCCAGAATTTCCTCATTATATTCGGAAAAGGCACATGGGCTTCAAATGCGGCCGAAGCCGCCTTTGTTCTCCATATACCTTCGCTCCTTATAGTGGTGATAATAGAAAAGTAAAACTGTATCCAAAGCGTGTCCCATAATATGGATATATTAAAATGCAAATATAAGCTGTTAACTCCATAATATCTTCACAGAGATTGTTTATGTTTTATACGTTAAGGGTATAAATTCATGAAAATTTCAATTAAAGTTGAGGTTTGAATAATTATAAGTTATTTTTAGGTGATTGGATGATTAAAAAGTATTTTAAGAGCAGGCTTGATATTATTACAGCTGTTACTGTCTTAGTTTTTTTGGTGATGGCTTTCAGACTGGCAGATATACAAATTGTTAAAGGCGAATATTACTGGCAGAAATCAGAGACTCTAAGGACAAGGAATATAGCGGTCACTGCGCCCAGAGGCCTTTTAGTCGACAGGTACGGGCGGTTAATAGCGGGCAATAAGCAAAGTTATTCAGTAAACATTATGAAAACGGATATACCGCAGGAAACATTTAATGATTTAGCTATTTCGGTTATAAACATAATAGAGCAGAATGGAGATACTTATAAGGATGAGATTCCGGTGCTGATAAATCCGATCAGGTTTGCATTCCGGGAGGATGAGCTGAATTGGAAGAGAAAATATGGAATCTCTGATAATGCAACTGCTAAGGAAGCATTTTTAAAGCTTAGATCCGACTATGGTGTTTCTTCAGACATAATAGATGCTGAAGCCTATGAAATGTTGAAGGAGCAAAATGTTGAGCTGCCATTTGATATTAAGGAGTTCCAATTTGACTTTAAAAAATCTGAAGTAAAATGGAAGGAAAGCAATGGGTTTAAAGGGTCGGCTACTGCTGCAGAGGTGTTTGAAGAGCTTTGCACCAGGTATAAGATACCCAGGGACAAATATGATGATGATAAGGCTAAGAAGATTCTGGCAGTAAAATACCTTGTGGGGCAAAACAAGTATAAAGCTTATGAACCTGTTGAAATTGCGGCTAATATTAAGAATGAGACAAGAGCACGGATCGAAGAAAACAAGATATTTCTTCCCGGCGTTGAAATAATGCAAAAACCTCTGAGGTACTATGCCAATAAAGATTTTGCAGGCCATATAATCGGATATATGAGCAAGATTGGCAGTGAACTTGACGAGCTTTCCAAGCAGGGGTATACCCCTCAGGATATGGTCGGCAAGTCCGGTATAGAGTATTCCATGGAGAAGTACCTTAAAGGCCAGGACGGCTCTAAACAGATAGAGGTTGACGTAAATGGAACATTGATTAATACAATAAATGAGATAGATACAACCCCAGGGGATACTGTATTTCTAACAATAGACTCAAAACTTCAGAAAATCGCAGAGGATTCCCTGAGGAGCACTATGGAGGAAATAAGAAGCGGAAAGGGAAAGGATAAAGCTTATCCTAATGCTACTTCGGGGGCGGTTGTGGCCCTTGACGTGAATACAGGGAAGGTACTTGCTATGGCAAGTGAACCTGGATTCGATCCCAACTTGTTTTCTGCCGGTATCAGCAGTGCGGATTGGAAGGCTCTTCAACCTGCCGGTAAAGATGTCTACGCACCGAAACCATTAATAAACAATGCAATTTCCGCGACACTGCCTCCCGGGTCCACAATGAAGATGGTAACCGGTACAGCAGGACTGGAAAGCAATGTAATAACCCCTTCGAAGATAATAGTTGACAAAGGCATTTATACAGCTATACCCGGGGCTTCCCCGTCTTCACCATACTGGAGAAAATATGGTGTGGGCCAGGGCCCGCAAGACATTGGTTTGGCCATAAGGAATTCCAACAACTATTATTTCTATGAGGTTGGCAGGAGAATAGGCGGAGATATCTTTGAGAAATATGCAATGAAATTCGGATTCGGTCAGAAAACCGGAATAGAACTCCCTTCTGAAAGTGCCGGTAATGTAGAAGGACCAGAGCATAAAAAGGCTCTTTACAAGCGATATCTTAGCAGCTATCTGACCAATACGATTAAAGTAGAGGATGAAAATATTCGTAAAGAAATTGTGGCATATATAGACAGCAATCCCGGCAGCAAACAAATAAAGAACAGGCTTAATGAGCTGGGAATTACGGATAGCATGGCAACTGACAGAATAATCAAGTATGTAAATGACAGCAAGTATAGGCCTGGTGAGATCTTGAATGCGGCTATTGGCCAGGGGCTGAACGATGTTACCCCCTTGCAGATGGCAAATTATATTGCAACCCTCGCTAATGGAGGAACAAGGTACAAACCTTATCTGGTAGATAAGGTAATTGGCTATGATGGTACCATTAAGCTTTCGAAACAGCCTGAAATATTGGATACCGTAGAGATAGCTCCCGAAAACCTTGAAGCCATAAAGCAAGGCATGTTTAGAGTTACAAATGAGCCTGGAGGAACTGCAAGAAGTACCTTCGTAGGAAGCAAGGTGGTAGTTTCAGGCAAGACGGGAACTGCCCAGGCGGGAAAGGGATATGATGATCACGCATGGTTTGTGGCTTTTGCACCCTATGAGAAGCCTGAAATAGCGGTTGCGGTTTTAATATTTCAGGGAGGGCACGGCAATTACAACGCGCCGGTTGCCAGGGCAATAATAGAAGCTTATCTTGCACCGGAAGCTCCAAAAGATAATATTAGTATTGAAAATGATATGATACCATAGAGTAAATAAGTATACAGGAAGGAGCTTTATTATGAAGAAGAGAGATATAATACTGATCGCAGCAATATTGATTATTGGCATTACAGGAATGCTGTTTACACGAACAATGAATCATGAAGATAGTGGTAAAACAGCAGTGATTTATATAGATGGCCTGGAAATAAAAAGAATACCGGTTAGTAGCGTTCAGGGAGATAAAACTTTTAGCTTTGATTTTGGAGGGAATACCGGATATTTGGACGTTAGCGACGGAGCTGTCAGGATGAAAGAAATGGATATTGAGATTTGTCCGGAAAAGATCTGTTCCGATACGGGGTGGATCAGCAAGCCGTATGAATCGATAGTCTGTTTGCCTAACAGAATAGCTGTAAATATTGAAAGCGGAAAAGCTGCTAATAGTGACAGCAGTTTAGTTGACGGAATAGCTTTTTAACAGAACGCAGCTTGAAAGCTTTTCATCTTAAGCTTTGAATGTTATAATGTTAAGAGATTTTTAAGAAGGAGCAAAGGAGAAAATATGAACGAGCAAAGGTTAAAAAAGCTGGAGAATCTCAAAGCAATCATTAAAGGCACAAATGGGGCAGTAGTTGCATTTTCAGGAGGAGTGGACAGTACATTCCTGCTGAGGGTTGCAGCAGAGGTACTTGGAGATAAGGTTATTGCCGTAACGGCCAATTCAGAAACTTATCCCAAAAGAGAACTGGAGGAGGCAAAGCTTTTTGCAGAGGCTCAAGGAATAAGACATATAGTAATCGAAACTCTTGAGCTCGAGATAGCAGGTTTTGCGGATAACCCTCCTGACAGATGCTTTTACTGCAAGCATGAGCTTTTTTCAAAGCTTACAAATATAGCAAAAGAAAATGGTATCAAGTATGTATTTGATGGCTCCAACTACGATGATAGAAATGACCATAGGCCGGGTATGCGTGCCGCAAAGCAGTTGGGAGTAGTTAGCCCCTTGAAGCAAGCGGAAATGACGAAGGAAGATATACGAGAGCTGTCAAGGGAGTATGGATTAAGTACATGGAACAAGCCTTCCTTTGCATGTTTGTCCTCAAGATTTCCATATGGCACAAAAATCACACCTGATAAGCTTTTAGTGGTTGGTGAAGCTGAGGACTTCATCAGGGACCTGGGTTTCAAGGAATTAAGAGTCAGGTACCATGACACAATAGCAAGAATTGAAGTCGGTAAAGCTGACTTGGAGCGCATCGTGGCTTTTGCTGATGAAATAACAGCTAAGCTCAAAGCTCTTGGTTTTTTGTATGTAACTCTGGACTTGTCCGGGTATAAAACCGGCAGCATGAACTATACATTGTCAGAGGAAGAAAAAAGTATCGAAAGCGTATAATGCAAAAAAAACTGTTTTGATAATTCAAAACAGTTTTTTTAATTGTGGATTAATGGCAAAGTTGAAACAATAGAGCAGCCATGTAAAGCGAAGATACTCTTCACGACATCTTCATAATTGTTTTATATAATCATTATAGGATCAGAGAAAGGAGGTACAATAAAATGAGATTTTTATATGGTTGCGGATTTGGAGGAGGTGGATTTGCAATGATGCTTATTCCGTTGCTTTTGATAGGCTTGGTTATATATGCCGTATATAAGATATCTGCTAATAATAACAGCAGTTTAAGAAATAATGACAGCAGCTTGGAAATTTTGAATGAGAGATTTGTTAACGGTGAAATCAGTGAGGATGAATATAAAAAGAAAAAAGCTCTGATATTAAAGTACTAACACTCTTGAAGATTTGTTAATTTAATAGTTAAAAAATAAGGTTCGGGATTCCGAACCTTATTTCATATGTTAACACATCTTAAAGCAAGGGGTTGTTAGATGTGTTGTTGTTTATTTATTTTTGTGTTACCTCCGTTTTATTTTAATGATTCTATATTAACAAGCGCTTGATAAAAAAGATAAAAGGTATTAGCTTCATTTTCATAATAATTTATTATTATGGAGGTTTTATGAAGAAAATATGAAGGTTTTGTGAAGATTGCCAAATAGAGTATTTATTTTAGAGAAAAAAATATATTGACAGCAGGATAATCATAGTATAATATAATACATATAAAACAAGTAGGAATAATATGAAATGTGTTGAAGAGAAGAGTAAGTCAAGGGAAGCTGACAGAGAGAAGGTCCGGCGGTGAGAGGGCTTTTGAGGGAAACTTGACTGAAGTGCATCTCGGAACAACGGACCGAATATTTTGGTGATTGTAGACCAATCCTGATTTTAGTAGGCTCCGGCGGGCATGCCCGTTACAGCATTATGGTATGATTGTACCGGAATTTTGAGTTATTTGCATAGCAGCAAGGCAATGCAAATAAACAGAGTGGAACCGCGGAATGAACTTCTGCCTCTGTCATTGAGGCAGAAGTTTTTGTTTTTCAATGCATCAGTTCCTACTCAGAAAATTACATAATATCTAGGAGGGATAATAAACATAGAACTATGATATACAATAACCTACAAAATCAATAGGAAAAATAATATATTAGGAGGATAAATCATGAAAAAAAGAATTATTTTAATTACAGCAATTATAACCGTTTTGGCACTGGTATTCAGTGGATGCAGTGCATCAAACCAGACAGCTGCAAATCAGCCGGGAAATGAAGCAAAACCACAGAATCTTCTTGAGCAGATAAAGGCTGATGGGAAAATAAGATTTGGAACTGAAGGCACTTATGCACCTTTTACGTTCCACGACAAGGATGGCAAACTCACTGGCTTTGACGTCGAAATTGCCGAGGAAATAGCAAAACGACTGGGTGTAAAAGCTGAGTTCATTGAAACCAAATGGGACGGAATGTTTGCCGGTCTTGACGCAAAAAGATTTGATGCTATAGCCAACGAAGTTGCAATAAGAGAGGACAGACTGGAAAAATACGATTTCTCAAGTCCTTATATCGTTTCCAGGGCTGTACTCATAGTAAACGAAGACAACAACGACGTAAAATCCTTTGAGGATATAAAGGGAAAGAAAGCCGGACAGTCGCTCACAAGCAACCTTAAAGATATCGCAGAGTCCTTTGGGGCTGAAATAGTGCAGACTGACGGGTTTAACCAGGCAATAGACCTGCTTGTATCAAAACGTATTGATGTTACTATCAATGACGGACTGTCATTCCTGGATTTTAAAAAACAGAGACCTGATACGCCAATAAAGATTGTGGATCAGATGGAAACAAATGACCAGATGGGTATTATGTTCAACAAGGGAAATAAGGAGCTTGTAGACGCAGTAAACAAAGCTTTGGAAGAAATGAAGGCAGACGGAACATACCTTAAGATATCGGAGAAATGGTTCGGAGAAGATGTGTCCAAATAAATATAGTGCCTCGTAAAGTATACTACTTCAAGAGTATGCGAGGCACTGAATTAAGGAAGTGGATTTTTAACGCTTTAAAAGCGAGAAAGATGTTGCGTTAAAAACCACGGGAAGGGTGATTTAGTATGTCAGACAGAATGGTAAGAATTGTACAAATACTTACTGATTCCTTTCTCCCGCTTTTAAAGGCAGGGATACAATTTACCGTACCGCTTACCATCCTGTCCTTCCTTTTCGGGGTGGTTATAGCTTTTGCCGTCGCCATAGTGAGGGTACTGGAAATCAAACCCTTTGACGGCATAGCCCGTTTCTATGTTTGGATTATAAGGGGAACGCCTTTGTTGGTTCAGCTTTTTATAATTTTCTATGGCCTTCCAAGCATAGGAATCACTTTGAATGCCCTGGTATCTGCAGTTATAGGCTTTTCCTTAAGTGTAGGGGCATACAGCTCGGAAATAATAAGAGCAGCCATACTGGCGGTTGCGAAGGGACAGTGGGAGGCTGCCCATGCACTTGGGATGTCAAAGGTACAAACCTTGAAGCATGTTATACTTCCCCAGGCAATAAGGGTTGCAATACCGCCTTTATCAAATTCCTTCATAAGCCTCGTCAAGGACACTTCACTGGCGGCAACCATTACCGTGACGGAAATGTTCCAGGTGGCCCAGCAGATAACTGCACGAACCTACGAACCTTTGTGGCTATATACAGAGGCAGCCGTAATATACCTGGTTTTCTGCTCTGTACTGACAGTGCTGCAATCCAGAATGGAGACACGGTTTGAAAGACATTTGGCAAAATAATATGCGAAATAGGGTAGGGATGCAAATTGATACGATTGGAAAATGTATATAAGAATTTTGACACTCTTGAAGTGCTAAAGGACATAAACCTCACTGTAGAAAAGGGCGAGGTGGTATGCATCATAGGCCCGAGCGGCTCCGGTAAAAGCACACTCCTCAGGTCTTTGAACCATCTGGAGATAATAACCGGCGGAAGGATATTTATTAAGAATGAACTGATTTGCGACAGAAAAGACAATAAAGATATATCCAGGTTATCTCAGCACAGAATATCAGAGGTCTGCTCTGAAATAGGCATGGTTTTCCAACAGTTCAATCTATTCCCGCATATGACCGTTCTGGAAAACATCATGCTCGCACCAAAAGTGGTAAAGAAGGAGCCTGTGGGAATGACGAGAGAATATGCAATGCACCTCCTTGACAAGGTAGGGCTTAAGGACAAGTGGGAAGTATACCCGTCAAAGCTTTCGGGAGGACAGCAGCAAAGGGTTGCAATTGCCAGGGCATTGGCTATGAGGCCGGAGATTATGCTTTTTGATGAACCTACATCGGCTCTTGACCCTGAACTTGTCTCTGAGGTTCTGGAAGTAATGAAGTCCCTGGCAAAGGAAAAAATGACTATGCTGGTTGTAACGCATGAGATGGGTTTCGCAAAAGAAGTGGCCGATAGAGTGATATTTATGGACAATGGCGAAGTAATTGAAGAAAATACGCCTGAAAACCTGTTTAAAAACCCGGTCAAGGATAGGACAAAGGCTTTCTTAAGCAAGATAATTTAGTGCTGCAGCATTATTAATGAGTAATTGGAGGAATTATAATGAACATAGAAACGTTATTAATCCACGGCGGTGTTGATGGAGATGAGCATACCGGAGCAGTCAGTGTGCCGATTTATCAGACGTCCACATACAAGCAGGCTGGTATAGGTGAACATAAGGGATATGAATATTCCAGAACAGGGAATCCAACAAGGCATGCACTGGAAATGCTTATTGCCGAACTGGAGGGAGGCTATGCTGGATATGCCTTTTCTTCAGGGATGGCTGCAATTACAGCTGTTTTGATGCTCTTCAAAAGCGGGGATAAAATACTCATACCGAACAATATCTACGGGGGTACCTTCAGGGTATTGGACAAAGTGTTATTGAATTTTGGGATTCAATATGAAATAGTGGATACCAGTAGTGTTGAGCAGGTAATAGAGCACCTTGACAACCGTGTTAAGGCCATATTTATAGAGACACCGACCAACCCACTGATGAACATCACAGATATTTCAAGGATATCTGATATCGCGAAACAAAGAGGCCTGCTTACGATAGTTGACAATACGTTTATGACTCCGTACCTGCAAAAGCCCATTGAACTGGGAGCAGATATTGTTGTCCACAGCGCAACAAAATATCTCGGAGGGCACAGTGACTTGGTTGCAGGACTGGTTGTAGTTAATAATGCAGAGCTTGCAGACCGCATCCACTTCCTCCAGAATGCAACAGGAGGGATTCTGGGACCCTTTGATTCATGGCTTCTCATTAGAGGGATCAAGACTTTATCGGTAAGAATGGACAGACACGTTGAAAATGCTGAATATATTGCAGAGCAGCTGAGTAAGAACAATGCAGTTGCTAAAATATATTATCCCGGACTGGAAAACCATCACGGATATGAGCTTCACAAAAGCCAGGCGCGAATGCCGGGAGCTATGATTTCTTTTGTTCTGGATGATAACCATGATGTAAATCGTTTCTTAAAAGGCTTGAAGGTTATAACCGTAGGCGAGAGCTTGGGAGGAGTGGAATCCCTGATGACACACCCGGCTACCATGACTCATGGAGCTATTCCGTACAATATAAGGCAGCAGGTGGGAATAGTCGACAACCTGGTTCGGCTGTCGGTAGGTCTTGAGAATAAGGAAGATTTACTGGCAGACATAACAAATGCTATCGAAGCATCAAGACTTTAACGGGAGGACAAATGAAATGAGATATGCGAACGACATACGTGAATTAATAGGTAAGACGCCTATCATTAAATTGAATAATATGGGCATAAAAGCCGGGGTTAATGTATTTGCAAAGCTTGAATGCTTTAATCCGGGTGGCAGTGTTAAGGACAGAATAGGCATATCTATGATCAGCAAAGCGGAAAAAGACGGACTCTTAAAGCCGGGCAGTACCATAGTTGAGGCAACAGCGGGAAATACCGGATTGGGGGTTGCATTGGGAGCATTGAACAAAGGATATAGAGTTATTTTCGTTGTACCCGAGAAATTTTCCATTGAAAAGCAGGTGCTGATGCGTGCACTTGGAGGTGAGGTAATAAATACTCCGAAGGAAAAAGGTATGAAGGGAGCAGTTGAGAAAGCAGAGGAGCTGCTTAAAAGCATTGATAATTCTATTTCTTTGCAGCAGTTTGAAAATGAACAAAATCCGCTGATACATTATGAAACTACAGGGCAGGAGATATATAATGATTTGGAAGGCAAAATTGACTACTTTGTTGCAGGGGCTGGCAGCGGAGGGACATTTTCAGGAATTGCCAGGTACTTGAAAGAGAGAAATACTGGAACAAAAGCAATATTGGCCGATCCGGTAGGTTCAACCATGGGTGGCGGAGAAGAAGGCTGCTATGCTATGGAAGGAATAGGCAATAACTTCATACCAAAGACAATGGACATGGAACTGGTAGACGGTGTAATCAAGGTTAATGACGAGGAAGCCTTCTATATGGCAAAGGAGCTGGCAAGGAAGGAAGGCCTCATTGTCGGTTCTTCATCAGGAGCTGCAATGGCGGCTGCTTTAAAGCTGGCACAAGGAATCACATCAGGAAATATTGTGACTGTCTTCCCGGACAGAGGTGATCGTTATTTCAGCAAGGAACTATATCGATAATCTGTTACAAATGCTTGTTCTATATATCCCCCAATACACAGGTATTCAGAACCACCAACCCGGTTCAGCTTTTTGGCTGCTGAATATATTTTCAATAATTAGAATAAAACTTTCATTCAGTCTTCATAAGAACTACACAAATAACTGCTAATTTTATATTACAGAATCCTATTTATTCAAAAAGAAATATAAGTAAGGAATAAAGAACCGGTTTGAATTAAAGGAGATTGTAGAATGATTGAAAAAGCAAAAGTAGTTTCATTAAACGGAAATATGGCTAGAGTGCAGGTAAAGAGGATCAGTGCCTGCGGAGAAAGCTGCGCCAGTTGTAAAGCAGGATGTTCATCCCCGGATACCTATGTTGATGCAGTTAACAATATTAATGCAGCTGCAGGCCAATATGTGGAAATTGAGACGCAAACGAAAATAGTCTTCAGCGCAATTATTCTCAATTATGTGCTGCCACTCATTATGCTGGCCATTGGTATCATAACGGGAAGTGTTTTGGTAGACAGCTTGAAGCTGAATATTTCCAAAGACTTGCTTGGTATACTCCTGGGCTTTACATTAATGGCATTATCCTATTTGCTGGCTTCCCGGATTGATAAAAGCTATAAAAAGACAGGTAAGGTTCAATTCACTGTAAAAAGAATACTATAAATAAATAAAATCCAACTCTTCTCCATAATATCTTCATATACGTCATGTAATATTGGTGAAAAACGAGGGGTGGAGTTAATTTGGGCAACAAAAAGAGACAGAATGGGAAAGCTAAAGGAAACAATAAAAGCGTAATATTTATAATACTGGTCGTAGTTCTGGCATCCTTTGCAGTATATACAATTATCAATAATAATCAAAAGCAGCAGGCAGCTTCGCTAGATTCAGGCAAACCGGCTGCAGCGGAAGACAGTAGTGTATCTGGTGAAGTGCCCAGCGGCGTCGACCTTAAGATACTAAAAAGCGAAATAGGTGAAAAGGCCAAGTTTTATCCATACAAAGCCGGTGATACCTACATGGAAGTGTTTGCTGTGAAAGCAACTGACGGAAGTATCCGTACAGCATTAAATACATGCCAGGTATGTTTTGCCTCAGGCCGCGGATACTATAAGCAAGTGGATGACACGCTTGTATGTCAGAACTGTGGAAATGTATTCGGTGTAGATGATGTTGAAGTGGTAAGGGGAGGCTGCAATCCGGTTCCGGTGCTTGAGGAAAACAAAACCGATGATGGGGACTATATTATTGTGAAGAAAGAGTTCCTGGAATCAAGCAAGGATTTTTTTGCCAACTGGAAAAAGTAGTATATAGAGTATCATTCATAATTGAATGGTACTTTTTCTTTATCCTCATAAAATCTCCATATTTATCTGTTAGCATGATATTGAATAATAGTATGCAATACTTATACTGCTTTAAATTAGCGGATGTGTTAAAGGGGATATTTTAATGCAGCAGAACGAAATGAAAATATTGGTTGTCGATGACGAGAAAAAAATAGTCGAGGTCGTGGAATCCTATCTGAAAGCAAGCGGATATACAGTGTATACCGCGTATAACTGTAAAGAAGCCCAGGAGATTTTTGATAAAGTAAGCCCTGATTTGCTTATTCTGGATCTGATGCTGCCGGATATGACGGGCGAAGAGCTTTGTATAAAGCTGCGCAAAAAATCAAGGATTCCTATTATCATGCTTACGGCCAAAATTGAAGAAGCAGATATTTTAAAAGGCCTTGATATTGGTGCAGATGACTATGTCACAAAACCATTCAGTGTAAAGCAGTTGGTGGCGAGAGTGAAAGCGCTTTTGCGCAGAAGTTCACAGGAGGTTATACCGTTAACTGATGTTCTTTCATTTAATGATGGAGATTTGATTATTGACTCATTAAAGCATGAAGTGAAGAAACAAGGAGAGGCAGTAAGTTTGACGCCGAATGAGTATAAGCTGCTGATTGCCATGGTTAAATATCCGCAAAAGGTGTTTACGCGGGAGGAACTGATAGTTGTAGCTCTGGGCGGAGAGTTTGACGGGTTTGACAGGACCATAGATTCCCACATAAAGAATCTCAGGCAAAAGATTGAAACAGACACGAAGGATCCTGAATATATCTTAACTGTACATGGAGTAGGATACCGGTTTGGTGGTGAGTAAATGAAAATCTCGTTGAGGACAAAGCTGACATTGTCTCATGTGGCAACAGCTTTGATATGCGTCGCACTGATAAGCTTTTTTTCAAATATCCTGTTGGAAAGGCACTTTCAGGATTATATCAAGGCGAATCAGGAGAAAAGGAATAAAGAAATGGTATCTTTCTTTTCAAACAACTACCAACGTAATGGACAGTGGGATGCAGAGAGCATACAGGATATCGGAATTTATGCTCTTGAACAGGGAATGATTGTTGAAGTCAGGGATTTATCAGGCAATACTGTCTGGAATGCCATGACATATAATAACGGTTGGTGCAACCAGATGCTTTCTCATTTGACAGAGAATATGTATACCCGTTATCCCAACTGGGAGGGAAAACTGATCCAGACCAGCTATCCTGTTTTCTATAAAGGCGGGCAGGTTGGCAGCGTTGATATAGACTATTATGGCCCCTTTTATTTTAACGATAACGATCTGGCATTTATAAGCGCACTTAATCGTATATTTATTAGTGTGGGTATCTTTTCGCTGCTTTTAGCCTTTTTATTCGGCTCAATTATATCGAAAAAGATTACAACGCCTATAACGCGAGTTATCAATACAGCACGGATGATATCAAAGGGATACTTTGGAGACAGGAGTTATGAACGAACAAGTACAAAAGAGATAAGCCAATTAACCGATACCATTAATGATCTGGCAGCAACCATGGAAACCCAGGAAAAATTACGGAAGCGCCTGACTGGTGACGTTGCCCATGAATTAAGGACTCCGGTTGCAACATTGCAAAGCCACCTTGAAGCAATGATTGATGGAATATGGGAACCAAGCAGTGACAGGCTCACAAGCTGCCATGAGGAAACAATGAGGATAAACAGGATGATTGGTGATTTGGAAAAGCTTGCACGCTATGAAAGTGACAATATGATATTGAATAAAGAAAAGTTTTGCCTATGCGAACTGATAAAAAGAATAATGCAGAACTTCGAAAATGAGTTTATGCAAAAGAATATTAAGTTTAATATACAGTGCGAGCATAACAATATATTTGCAGACCGGGACAAGATCAGCCAGGTTCTTGTAAATCTGATATCAAATGCGCTAAAGTATTCGAAAAGTGATGGGCAGGTTTCAATAGCAGTTGCCGACTCTGAGACTGATACAACAATCACGGTCAGCGATAACGGTATCGGGATTTCAGAGGAAGATTTACCCTATGTATTTGAACGCTTTTACCGTGCCGATAAGTCAAGAAACAGGATGACGGGGGGGTCCGGCATAGGATTAACTATTGCCAAGGCTATTGTAGAAGCGCATAAAGGCAGTATTTATGTATCCAGCAAGTTAAATGAGGGGACGGTATTTACTGTTGTTCTACCGAAACAGGCGGGATGATAGTGCTTGTTATTCATACCGGAGCCGAAAGTATACTCCAAATCGATTTATAAGCAATAGCGAGCTACAAAGACCTAGGACTATATTTGAAATGATAAAATAACCGGTTCAAACAAATTCATCAAAGCGATTTTGATTCAGTTAATATCCGGCTGCAGTGCAGCTTTCAAAGTACCAAGATATATGGTATATTCTATATTAATGAATTCCGGATGGTACCGTTCGGAATTCATACTAAAAAAAGAATGTGAGTGAGGTAGTAAAGTGAAAAATAAAGCATGGATAATTATAATTGGTATTGTTGCCCTATTGGCTGTTTATGTAGTAGGGGTACAGAGGAGCCTTGTAAACCTGAGTGAAGAGGTAAATGCTGCCTGGAGTGATATTGAAGTCCAGTACCAAAGAAGAGCTGATTTGATACCTAATATTGTAGAGACAGTAAAAGGTCAAGCTATAAAAGAGCAGGAGATTTTTACACAGATTGCTGAAGCCCGTGCAAAGCTGTCAGGTGCAGCAAGCGTACAGGAAAAAATTGATGCAAATGCAGAAGTATCTTCGGTGCTTGGCAGGCTTTTAGCCATTACGGAAAATTATCCGGAATTGAAGCAGAATCAAGGTTTCCAGGATCTGAGAGTAGAACTTGAAGGCACAGAAAACCGGATTGCAGTAGCCAGGAAGTATTATAATGATAATGTCAAAGCATATAACAAGAAGATTAAAGTGTTTCCGACTAATATAGCAGCAGGCATATTGGGATATAATGATGAATTCCCGTATATTGAAGCGGAAGCCGGTGCAGAAAAGGCTCCGGAAGTGAAATTTTAGTATAAACCTGAATTTGAAACGAACTATAGATTGCAACTCTAAAACGTAGTTTTAGAGTTGTTCATCTATTACAGAGTTTTGTAGAGAAGGGGGCATGCGCGTGAAGCAATTAAAGCTGTCTGTGGCGTTTCTTGCAATTTTGTTTTTGGTTGCAATGAGCTTTGGGGTATTAAACGTCCAGGCATCGGAACCTAAAATACCAAATCCGACACCGGAATTCTACAGCAATGACTTTGCTGATATTCTTGATAGGAGTACAGAACGTGATATTGTAAGCCTGGGAGAAAGCACATTTAAATCCACTGATGGAGGCCAGGTTGTATTTGTCAGTATCGATACATTAAACGGCAATACTATTGAAGAATATGCCAATGCCCTTTTTAACAAGTGGAAAATTGGCACAAAGGATAAAGGTATTCTCTTCATACTCAGCATGCAGGAAAGAGAGTCAAGAATTGAAGTAGGCTATGGCTATGAAGGGGTATTAACAGATATCGAAAGCAATAAGCTGCTCGAGAAATTTTCCGAATTGAATAAAGAAAAAGGTATGGATGAAGCTGTCAGGACAATTTATTCCGATATAAGCAGTATTGTTAGTGGAAATGGAGATGTCGTCCAATACCCTGATACCGTTGAAACAAGACGGCAAACCGGAGATGTCGGCAGCTTTTTTGAAGAGAATCCAATCTTAACTGCTATTCTGGTAATCATAGTATTGATATTGGTTATTTTGGACTTTGTGTTTACCGGGGGGCAAATAACCTTCTTCATATTAAGAATGGCTGCAGCTTCTGCCAGAAGAGGCGGAGGGGGCGGAAGAAACTCCGGCGGCGGGGGCCGTTCCGGAGGGGGAGGCTCTTCATCCAGGTTTTAGAAAAAAATCCACTTCCTCTATGTGTATAGAGGAGGTGGATTTAATTTTTATATTCATTTGGCTTTATGGAAGATATATCCCTCGAATTTCTTCCAGATCTGCAGTCTCGACTTTATCAACCACTTCAATTATGCCCAGGATGTAATCGCCCTTAAGAATTGCATAGCCGCCGTTCTTTGTGGGACTAAACTCAACTTCATTAATACCCTTCTTTGCAGTAAATGATGTGACCTCTTCACCTGTTTTTACATCCAGGATTACATACTCACCTTCAGCATTATCAAAATCACTAAAATCGATGGTTAATTTAGTCTTTTCACTGCTGCCTGTAACAGCTATCAGTGGCTGCAATTCATAACCGATACCTTTAAATGTTATGCTTTGATACTTTCCGTCAATTTGAGCCTTATTAATTAACTTTTCAGTTGGGACCTGGGATATATCATTGCCGTAAATACTAGGCTGGCTTGGTGCTTCGGAATCTTCGTCTATAGGCACTGCACAGCAGCTCGGGCCTGTGCTTGGTGGCGGCAAGGACGGATCAGCCTTTGATGTATCTACTGTGTCAAGATTATCTACGACCTTTATCACACCTCTTATCATACCCATCCAGCAGCTGAAATTTATATCCTTGTCACCGGGAGTAAATTCTTTAATATTCTCTCCCTTTTTTATTTTCCATTCAAGATTTAATTCCCGTGCTACAATTGCATTATTACATGAATTCATTTCTTTTCCGTCAACTATCCACTTGACAGGTATTCCTTTTTGAACATAAAAAGCATTAGGTGTATAACCGTTATTATCAGCAGTCATGTTTATAACCTGAACGCCATCCTGCAAGGTTGCCTTTGCGACATTTGCATTTGAAGGACTGCTTGAATCGCTAGCAAATGCTCTGATAGGATTAATATCTATACCTGCAAGTGCAAGGCCTCTGTTTCCCATTATCAAGCCAAGGGCTATGATAAGTACACCGCTGAATTTAAGTATTTTCTTGGTATAACCTTTACTGAGTAACCCTGACAATGCACCAAAGGTCAGCATAAGAGGCACTGTGCCTAAAGAGAATACAAACATTGCCAGAGCACCTTTTGCCGCGCTTCCTGTACCAAGAGCGAAAAGCTGCATGGTTTGCAGAGGGCCGCAGGGCATAAGTCCGTTTAGGAGGCCGACAATAAACGGAGATCCGGAGCCGGATTTTGCTTTACATGCAAAGTGGGGCAGCTTGATCTGAAATTTTCTGAATGCACTAAAGCCTGCCATATTGAAGCCCATCATAATCATAAATACACCTGCAAATATCTGCATGGCTGCTTTTGCGACAATTGAAAGTGAAAATACTGAACCAAGGGCACCGATCAATCCACCGAGGATAGTATAAGATATAACTCTTCCTGTATTGTACAGAAGTGCCGGTTGAATAGCTTCAAATTTGTTCCTGCTTTCTTTTGACAAGCTCTGTGAAAGCATTATTCCACCGCACATGCCTACACAGTGGAGCGATGTAAGGACTCCAACGATGAAAAGAACTGCATAGGAAGCATTGGTAAGCTTCGATTCCATGTCAAAACCGCTGGTTTTTAAACCAAGCAGAACTACAGCAGCAACTACTATAAGAATTCCCATGAATTTATAGTCGTTTGAGCTCTGAGTGCTGTATCCGGCGTTCCTTATAGCAGCTTTGATTTTGTTCAGATTGCACAAATTATCATCATATTCAACCACAGCATATTGCCCGCTATAACTAGCTTCGGCATTTTTAACTCCCTCTAGTTGCTTAATAGCTCTCTCAACACGATTTTCACAAGAAGTACATGTCATTTCATATACCTTGATTTTTTCTCTCTTTATGCCCATAGCCATCCTCCTATATGTACTTGTGAAATATAGTATATATGCTATTTATGTTGATTTTATGGAGATTCATCTTTTTGCATTATATTATGAAGAAATTATTTTAAAATATCATATCAGATTCAAGATTTTTTGTTCCTCCATATAATCTTCATAAACCTGATATAAAATAAAATAAAAATAAAGTGCTTTTGAATTATTGAAAGCATATTGGAGGGTTATGTATGAATTGTCATGGAGATAACAAGGGTAAGCAAGAAGCTAATAACCATAGCCCATTGAAGCATATGCTGCATATGGCTATTTGCTGTGGATTGCCAATACTTATAATAGCTGCGCTGCCCCTTATAACAAAGTTTAGTCCTGGGCTAGGCGGGACACTGGCATGGATAGCGCCGTTCTTATGCCCGTTGATGATGCTTGCAATGCTGCCGATGATGTTTGGCGGAAACAAAAAAGGAAGCTGCTGCGATAATGAGAAGCAAGATAACAATAAACCCCTTGAATTGAACAAATCTGCAGAATAGTATAGTAGCATAATATAGAAGATATTTATGAGGTTAAAGATGAAATAAGAGGAGGTAAATGTTGAGATGACAAGTCTTAAGAAAATGATTGACAATTTCTTGAAAAAGCTGGCAAAACAAAATCAGGAACAGTTCGGTAACGAGAAACTGGACTGCTGCAAATTGGACAGACCGAATACAAATAACAAATAATCTTCATGGATTCTCCATAATTTCTCCGCTAGTTCTTCATAATGCATTGCTATTATAAGAACATAGACAATACAAAAAACGTTATGGAGGAATTTAAAATGAAGAGAAAAGGAATAGCTATTTTAAGTGCAGCAGCAATTACTGCGGGTTCAATTTTCGGAGTGGTATTTGCCGATAATGCAAATAACGGAGTTAATAAGGACAGGCAGCAGGTACAGGAGCAAGCGCAGGATCAAAACAACAAATATTCTTATTTCAATGGCTCATGCCATTCATCAGAGGATGCCTATAAGGATATGGTTAAAATTATGAGGGAAAATGGGTTCAAGGATGCTGCAAGGTATATGCAGACAGGCAACTATGAGAAAATGAATGAGTTTATGAACAGCCTGAGTGAGGAAGACTATCAAAAGATGATAGATATTATGAAAGAAAATGGATATGCATCTATGGCTCAGATGATGGAATCCATAGGCAGAGAAGGGATGCTTCAGATGCATAATTCTATGAACGGCATAAATTTTGGAGGCTCAGGTATGATGGGCGGATTCTAACAAACTAATAAGCGGCTTGTGCCGCTTATTTTTTTTTGAGCAAATCTTCATATGTTCTTCAAATGTATTTGTTACCATTTAAATGAGAAGCGAATGCTTTGTGCAGCTTAAGCATGGTGCTGTGTTTCACAAGTATAAATACGGTGCATAGTGTAAAAATAAATTAGTTTATTGATACATTCATTCAGATTAAAAACTTGAAGAAGGGGGATGCGGAGAAATGAATGAAAAAATACTGGTCGTTGATGACGAAATTAACCTCCTGCAGGTAGTCAAGGATTATCTTACCCTTGAAAAATATGAGGTATATACGGCAGACCGGGGGAATAAGGCCATAGAGCTCTTTCATGATATACAGCCTGATTTTGTTATTCTTGACTTAATGCTCCCGGATATGTCCGGTGAAGAAATCTGCAGGCATATCAGGAAGGAGTCCGATATACCAATTTTGATGCTTACGGCAAAGAGCAGCGAAGATGATAAAGTGACCGGTTTGTATATAGGTGCTGATGATTATGTGACAAAGCCCTTCAGCCCGCGGGAGCTTGTAGGAAGGGTGAGGGCAATCCTCCGAAGGACCAAAGGCAATACTGCAGTAGCTGACATTTTAGAATTCAACGGAAATGACCTGCTGATCGACATTCCGAAGCATATTGTCAAAAAGGGTGGAGAAGTCATAAATTTAACTCCCAACGAGTTTAAGGTGCTTCTGACTCTTGCACAGAATCCGCAGAAGGTATTTACGAGAAGTCAATTGGTAAGCCTTGCTTTCGGTTATGATTTCGAAGGTTATGACCGCACTGTGGATACACATATTAAAAATCTCAGGCAGAAAATTGAAGATGACGTGAAGGAACCCAGGTATATAGTTACTGTGTATGGGATAGGATACAAGTTTGAAGGTGAATAACGTGACCGGAATAAGCAGACAATTAGGTAAATACTTCGTCCTTATAGCACTGCTTTCCATAGCTTTTACAACTATTATATCAAATGTTTTCATAAACCTCTTTTTCTCCAACTATATCAAGGAGTCAAGGAGCAGGGATGATCTGAAGATTGTCCGGTACGTAGAGCAGATATATAGTGATAACGGCGGGTTGGAGACACAGTCGCTTATGGGTATAATGCATTACGCTTACAGTGAAGCTGTTACAGTACGTTTAAGGGATATGCAGGGCAATATGGTGTGGAGCAGCAGTGCACCGGGTACGATGCACGGCATGATGGGCGGCAATAGCAACAGCGATGAAAGCCTTTCCTTCAGAAGCTACCCGCTGAGTTATAAAGGCCAAAAAATAGGATCAATTGATGTAGGAAGACCGGAAAGTATTATATCCTCTCTTGAGGATAAGCAATTTTTACGTACAATAAACAGCGTTTTTGCAGCTGCCTTTCTTTTTTCAATAATAATTGCAATCTTATCAAGTTCACGGATTTCCAGAAGATTTCTGGAGCCCATTTATCTGATAAAAGAAAATGCAAGGTTAATAGAGAATGGAAAATACAAAAAACTGAATAAAGTCAGAACCAATACCTATGAATTACATGATTTATCATTGTCAGTGGAAGAACTCGCTGAAAGGCTGGAGTACCAGGATGCATTAAGGAAAAGGATGACAACTGATATTGCGCATGAGCTGAGGACTCCGCTTGCTACAATACAAAGCCATATAGAGGCCTTTATGGACGGGGTGTGGGAACCGAACCCGGAGAAGCTGGCTGTTGTGCATAATGAGATATCCAGACTGACAAAACTAATTAAAGAGCTTTCTGACCTGTCTGTTATTGAAAGTGATGAAATCAAGCTCCACAGGGGTGAGGTTAACCTTTCAACACTACTGGACGATATTGCTGAAAGCTTTGAGCCGCAGTTCATCAGCAAACGTATTCACCTTCAGAAAGAGATCCGGAATGATGTTAAATTATCAGGTGATGCAGACCGCCTGAGCCAAGTTTTTGCAAATATATTATCCAATGCATACAAATATACAAATGAAGGCGGAACGGTACGGGTCGGCTTAGAGCAGTCGAAGGACGTAATCACAGTCACTGTTTCCGATACAGGAATCGGTATACCGAAAGAAGATCTCAAGCATATTTTTGAAAGGTTTTATAGAAGCGACCTTTCAAGAAGCCGTGGGACAGGAGGGACCGGAATCGGACTTACAATTACAAAAGCATATGTTGAGGCCCATAATGGGAGGATAAGGATTGAAAGTGAAGAAGGAAATGGAACAAAAATAATAATTGAGTTTGACAAATCTCCATAAAATCTCCATAAAATCTTCACAATATATTATTATATTATATGCGGATAGGGTAGGGGGGTAAAGTAAAGACCACGAAAGGAGAAATACAATGAAAACAGAAAGTTATAAGATAAATGGCATGACTTGTGCAGCTTGTGCAAGAGCGGTAGAAAAAGCAGTCAAAAAGTTGGATGGAGCCACAGATGTCACCGTTAATTTAGCAACAGAGAAGCTTGCCCTTACCTATGATGAAGCAAAAATAAAACCCGGTGACATAAAAGACGCAGTAACAAAAGCAGGCTACGAAGCTCTGCAGGAGAACAATACAAAGGAGATTTCCATACCGATTGAAGGTATGACCTGCGCTTCTTGTGCTAAGGCAATAGAAAGAGCTGTCGGCAAGCTTTCCGGGGTGGAGTCCGTATCAGTCAATTTTGCAACAGAAAAAGCGAATATAAGATATAATCCCGCTGACCTGAGGCTGTCGGAAATCAAACAGGCTATTGCAAAGGCAGGCTACAAAGCCCTTGAAATAGAAAGCAAAGATAAAGTAGATGAGGATAAAAAACGCAAGGAAAGAGAAATCCGAATTCTATGGACTAAGTTTACTGTTTCAGCAGTATTTTCCGTTCCGCTTCTTTATATAGCAATGGGGGCCATGTTGGGATGGCCTTTGCCGATGGCATTGAATCCAATGAATTATCCGCTCTTTTATGCTTTAGTGGAAATTTTTCTTACCATACCTGTAGTCATAGCCGGATATCGTTTTTATACAGTAGGGTTTAAAGCAATAATACACAGAAGCCCCAATATGGATTCTCTGATAGCAATGGGAACTGCGGCGGCAATACTTTACAGTTTATATTCAACCTACAGGATAAGCCTCGGAGATTTCATGTACGTTGAAGATCTTTACTTTGAAACAGCAGGTGTCATAATTACACTGATCCTCTTAGGCAAATCGCTGGAAGCGGTATCAAAAGGAAGAACTTCGGAGGCTATTAAAAAACTGATGGGTTTGGCTCCAAAAACAGCAATAGTAATACAGGATGGCAAGGAAATGGAGATACCGATTGAGGAAGTTGAAGTAGGAGATATCATAGTAGTGAAACCAGGCTCAAAAATTCCTGTAGACGGTGAAGTGGTAGAAGGGCTTACAGCAATTGATGAATCCATGTTAACAGGTGAGAGCATTCCCGTTGAGAAGAAGTCCGGAGATAAAGTGTTTGCAGCCAGCATCAACAAGACCGGTTCCATCAGGTTCAAGGCTACAAAGGTAGGAAGCGACACGGCACTGGCTCAGATAATAAAGCTGGTGGAAGATGCACAGGGTTCAAAAGCACCTATTGCCCAGATGGCTGATATAGTTTCAGGATATTTTGTACCAATCGTATTTGTAATAGCAATTCTGTCAGCACTGGCATGGTACTTCCTTGGCGGCGAAACTGCAGTATTTGCATTAACAATTTTCATAGCAGTATTGGTTATTGCCTGCCCTTGCGCATTGGGCCTCGCTACTCCGACAGCCATCATGGTCGGAACAGGCAAGGGTGCTGAATACGGGGTGCTCATAAAGGGCGGTGAAGCTCTTGAAACAACACATAAGATTAAAACAATCGTCTTTGACAAGACAGGAACAATAACTGAAGGCAGGCCGGAGGTAACTGATATTGTTACTACAGCTATAATTGAGAGAAACAAGCTTCTTCAAATTGCCGCATCTGCGGAAAAGGGCTCGGAACACCCGCTTGGGGAAGCAATAGTACGCGGAGCAGAGAAAGAAAACCTTGAGAATCTCAAGGTTGAAAAGTTCAATGCAATCCCTGGACATGGAATAGAGGTTGAAATAGAAGGCAAGAAGATATTGCTTGGAAATAGAAAGCTTATGACTGAAAGAAGCATAAACCTGGCTTCTCTTGAAACCGAATCAGACAGACTGGCATCAGAGGGAAAAACCCCTATGTATGCTGCAATTGACAATCAGCTGGCAGGTATCATAGCTGTTGCAGACATTGTAAAAGAGAGCAGCGCTAAGGCAATAAGGAAGCTTCACGATATGGGTATAGAAGTAGCCATGATTACCGGTGACAACCGCAAGACGGCAGAAGCAATAGCAAAACAGGTTGGAATCGACCGTGTACTGGCTGAGGTTCTTCCCCAGGATAAGGCCAATGAAGTGAAGAAGCTGCAGGCTGAAGGCAAAAAGGTCGCAATGGTCGGCGACGGTATCAACGATGCACCTGCATTGGCACAGGCAGATATAGGGATCGCCATAGGTTCCGGTACTGATGTAGCTATGGAATCTGCAGATATAGTATTGATGAGAAGCGACTTGATGGATGTACCGACTGCTATTCAGCTCAGTAAGAGTACAATCCGCAATATCAAGCAGAATCTTTTCTGGGCATTTGGATACAACGTGGCTGGAATACCGGTGGCAGCAGGCTTGCTGCATATATTCGGCGGACCACTGCTGAATCCGATACTTGCAGCGGCAGCAATGTCATTAAGTTCGGTTTCGGTATTAACTAACGCTTTAAGGCTGAAAGGCTTTAAACCATATAAATAGACTCGAGATTCGAGATTGTAGGGGCGACCATCGGTCGTCCGCCGTATCCCACAACCTAAACAAAACACAAACAAAATTTTAAGGAGGAACAATAAAATGAAAAAACAGATCAGTATTGAGGGAATGAGCTGCGGTCACTGCGTAAAGCACGTAGAAGGCGCACTTTCTGAAGTGAATGGCGTTACAAAGGTTGATGTAAGCCTGGAAGGCAAATATGCAATTGTAGAATTAAAAAATGATGTTCCTGATTCCGTACTCAAGGAAGCAGTTGCAGAAGCAGGCTATGAGGCTGTTGCAGTAAAAGCGATATAACAGCAGGTATAAAGGAGGAATAGCGTTGGAGCATGAAAAGCCTTCGAATCAAAGCTACGAGTGCAACCATCCGGATGGAACTGTGCGATCAGAAAAGCAAAAGAAGGATCTGATAGCCAGATTGAACCGTATTGAGGGTCAGGTGAGGGGAATCAAAGGGATGATTGAGAAGGATGTATACTGTGACGACGTACTTAACCAGGTATCAGCAGTTCATTCCGCTATGAATTCAGTCAGCAAGCTGATTCTCAGCAATCACATGAAGTCATGTTTGGTAACTCGTATTCAGGCTGGGGAACTGGATGTAGTTGATGAGCTGCTATATACAATCGAAAAGATGCTAAAATAGATAAGGCAGGTTAACAAAGATGAAAAAGTTAATAATTATTGGCTTGGTTCTATCCTTGGCAGTATCCCTGGCAGCATGCCAGGCAACAGATGTAGTAGCTAAATATGCAGTTACATCCTTTGAAACAGTATTAAACAAAATCCCAGACAAAATAACTTACGATGAAGCTAAAAATGGTTGGTCCCTGACTTCCCCGACCGGCGAAAGATTTATATGGGGGAAGGACTTCAGCCGGGAAAATACGCCGGATATCATGCTGGAGTTTGATTCAGAACCATTTATCAATGCAGGCCTGGATGTAAACAAACTGCCGAAGGACACTTATTTATACGACGGCAATACAAACAAACTTATGGTAATTTCAGAGCTTGGAAGCGAGAAGTTCACTTATAACGAAGAAGAAAAGCCATTGGACAGCTTCAAGAAAATAGTAGAAACCCACCGCGACAATATAGGCTATCATGCAGCACTTGGCCACTACGGTGTTTCACTGGGCAACGGCAACATGTTTGAATGGGCTAAGGATATAAATACAAATGATAAGGATATAGTTTTCGTACTGAACCCACAGCCATTTATCGATGCGGGTGCTGACCCGGGTAAAGTAGAAGGCTGGGCATTTGCAAAGGTCCCGGTAATGGATGAAAAGCGTAAGACAGTTGAAGTTGACAAGTTGTTAAAGCCTTTTGATTTGAAATAACTGATTTAAACAAGATAATATAAACTTACTAAATAAAATAGAACCTTATTGTCCAATTGAGCGATAAGGTTCTATTTTTATGCTTTTGCCATGCTTAAAAGATTCATAGAACTGTAATATGAAGCCAAATAATTATATGATTAGTAAATAGCGAAATAAGTCGAATTCTGCGGTCGAATTATCAGGAATCCGATGGATATGCAGGAGGAATTTGTAAGGTGCTAATTGAATTTTATATTTTGATAGTATGGAAAGCTATCCTACTCCAAAGCATCTTAACTGTAATTTTGATATAAATCCATAGTTAAGAACTATACGGCATTATTACTTAATCGTATTAATTAGAAGGGTTGCAGATAAGAGATGGGGGTCTTTATTGGTTGATTATTTAGGTAAGATTATATTGGGAGATGTTATGTAATTTCTTATTCAAGTGTATATAATGTCTATAATGGGAAGTTTAGAGGGCAAAAATGCAGCATCAAAATGTAATGCCTTTGCAAGTTCGTCAATGCATCCCAAATTGGAGGTATTCATGAACATTTAGTGTCGTGAGTGCAGTAGTTACCCAACATTTCCCTCCCACGCATTCCCCTCAGCCTCCACATCATTGTCTGGGAGGGGCGTTGGAGTGTCGATTTTTTTGTTTTGTGACTTTAAATTTTAACATTAAAAAAATATCTAAAATCAACTAGATGTCTTAAAATGCGAAAGAACGCACCCTACAAAGGATACGTTCTAATCTTCTGTTTACAGGAAAGAAACATAAGTTATTCTCCTGCACATTCAACACACTAAAAAGATACAAAAGTAATTCTTTAATGTGTACTACAATATACTACAACACAATATATGTATTGTCAATAGCAAATTTCGGAATATTCTACGCTTTATAGGACTTTTTTTATTCCAAATCTATTAATTAAACTAAGATTACCATCGTATGATGCATTTTTAATTTCTTTTAAAATATTTAAATCCCTTTGTGGTTTTCCATCTAAATCTCTAGCAATAGGATTTGGAATAAAATCAGCAATTTGAATACCCACATTATTGTCAGCTTTCATTGAAAAACTTATGGTTTTAAGTCTTTTTTTAAATTCACTTTGGTCAATAAATAAGGTTCCATTATTTTTAATAACATTATACTGGTCTTCTAAACTTTGGTCGTCATCTATACCTCTTGATTCAATATATTGTTTTTACCGGGGGAAAAATTCCGAAAACTACCGGGGTTGCCAATCCATGAA
>CAZUGK010000041.1:0-6568 GCA_964619815.1 uncultured Clostridiaceae bacterium
AGAGAGAACTTTCTTTCATATTAAATTCAAGAGAATTCTTTGAAGAATTCAAAGCACAATACCAGGTTCAAGGCTTGACTGATATTCAAAGAGCAGCAAGATTTTTTATGTTATTAAAGACTTCATATGGTTCTAATGGAAGGTCTTTTGGTTGTGTAAAAAAAGATGTAAAAGCTATGATTGAGTATCTTGAAGCTATTGAGGACAGGCTGTCCTCAGTTCTTATAGAGAATAAAGATTTCGAAGACCTTATTCGCGTGTATGATAAAAAAGATGCTCTATTTTACCTTGATCCACCGTATTATGGAACAGAAAAATACTATCAGGTAAAATTCTCAACACAAGATCATGAGCGTCTTTTTAAAGTATTGAATCAAATAAAAGGCAAGTTTATATTATCCTACAATAACTGCGACTATATAAAAAACATTTATTATAGGTATAATATTGAGGAAGTAGATAGGAACCACAATCTTAACTCTCGTTATGATTATGAAAAACTATATCGGGAATTGATAATTACTAATTTCAATAAAAAGTGATTAATTACTAAAAAAACACAGCATCACAATATAATTCTCATGATAATTGTCAAATTAATTATTTTTTTGAATTCTTTAAAATAATATCGTGTTTGATATAAAATCTTTGTTTGAATATAATATTGGTAAAGGTCAGGAAAGGTCAAAAGCAAAAATACTAATTATTGGAATTGACAGCGAGCGTGAGAATAATTGACATTTTGCGCGCGAAGCTACATTTACTTGATAAATTATTACAAATTATTTATAATATATACAAAGGTCAAAGAAAGTCAAAGTCAGAAAGAGTGATGATATGTCAAGAATAAGTGATTTGATTGAAAAGTTTATAAGTGAAATGATAGAACAGAGCCATGGGGCTGTTGAGATCCAGAGGAATGAAATGGCCAATTATTTTGACTGCGCTCCATCGCAGATAAATTATGTATTGATGACCAGGTTTACTACCGAGAGAGGTTATTTCATAGAATCCCGAAGAGGTGGAGGCGGCTGCATAAAGATTACCCGCGTTGATGTTGACAAGGAGGATTACCTGTTTGATATGCTTTCCAACAGCATAGGAAACAACATCAATAAAGAAGGAGCTTTTGCACTTATAGAAGCTTTATACAAGCAGAAGCTTATTGATTCAAGGACAGTAAATATTCTTAAGGCAGCAGTCGATGACAGTACTCTTTCAATGACTGAAAAACCATACAGGGACAAGTTGAGGGCAGAGATTTTGAAGGCCGTAATAGTTGCGGCGCTAATAGATTAAGGAGTGTTAACGATGATTTGTGATGAATGTGCGAAACGACCGGCAACTGTACACATAACAAAAGTTGAAAACGGCAAAAAAACAGATATGCATTTGTGTGAGCAGTGTGCTATGCAGAAGAATCTGTTAAGCTTAAGCACCAGTTTCTCAGTGAATGATTTACTTGCCGGACTGCTGAACTCGGGAGGAGCATCCCACGTAAAAACTGATGCAGTTAATGACACCAAGTGTGATGTGTGCGGTTTGACCTATGGAAGATTCAAGGAGACCGGCAGATTCGGCTGCGGCAATTGCTATAAAGTATTCGGTGAAAGGCTTAATCCGCTATTTAAAAAAGTTCATGGGAATACCAGTCATACCGGAAAAATACCGAATAGAGCCGGAGGAAGAATAAAGGTGCTGCGTGAGATTGAAAGACTTAAGCAGCAATTGAATGAGGCTATAAGGAACGAAGAATATGAAAAGGCCGCAGCTTTAAGAGACCAGATAAGAGAGATAAACAAGACAACCGGAAAGGAGGAAGCATAATGAAAGGCTGGATGCAGGGAAATGGCCCGGAGAGCGATATTATATTGAGCAGCCGTGTGAGGCTGGCCAGGAATATAGCTGACATTCCGTTTCCGGCAGGACTTGATGCCGAAAGGGCAAAATCGGTGATTGAAATGGTTGAGGGCAGCCTTTCAAAAACTGAAGCACCATTAAAGTTTAAAAACTATACTATGCAGGAGCTTTTACCGATAGAAAGGCAGTTTCTTGTGGAGAGGCACCTTATAAGCCCCGGACTTGCGAAAAACAGTGCAAGCGGAGCTGTGTTGATAAGTGATGATGATATTTTGAGCATAATGGTCAATGAGGAGGACCACATAAGGATACAAACCATTCTTCCCGGACTGCAAATAAAAAAGTCCTGGGAAATGGCAAGCAACATAGATGATTTATTGGAGCAGAACCTGGAATATGCATACAATGAGAACTGGGGTTATCTGACAAGCTGTCCGACTAATGTAGGGACAGGTATGAGGGCATCAGTCATGGTGCACCTGCCGGCGCTCAACCTTACCGGGAACATGAATAGGATACTTCAGACAGTGGCACACATCGGACTTACAATAAGAGGCTTATATGGCGAAGGTACTGAGATCATAGGAAATATATTTCAGATTTCCAATCAGATAACTCTTGGAAGGGCAGAAGAGGAAATTGTTGAAAGTCTTGCTGCAGTGACCAGACAGATAATAGATAAGGAAAAGGAAGCAAGAAAAATATTGTTTGATAACAACAGGATGCAGATAGAGGATAGAATATGGCGCTCCTGGGGTATTATGAATAATGCAAGATTGATGAGTTCGCAGGAATGCATGAAGCTGCTTTCTGATATAAGGCTGGGAGTAGATATGGGCATAATTGAAAACATTCCTATAAAGCTTTTAAACGAAATCATGATAGAAACTCAGACCGCAAGCTTGCAAAAGCAAAACGGGATGGAATTAAGCGCAGGCGAGAGAGATATAATAAGAGCAGAAATGGTAAGAAACAAGTTAGGAGGATAGACAATGGGAATTTTCGATAGATTTACTGAGCGGGCCCAGAAGGTTATGGTATACTCGCAGGAAGAAGCAATTAGGCTGAACCATAACTATATAGGCACCGAACACATACTTCTTGGCCTTATTAGGGAAGGCGAGGGTGTCGCAGCTCAAGTACTCAAGAATAAAGGCATATCCCTTGAAGCAGTCAGACAGCAGGTTGAGGATGCAATTGGAAAAGGCCAGCAGGAGGTTGAGCAGGTTATGGGCTACACGCCCAGAACTAAAACAATCCTTGAGTTAAGTGTGGAAGAGGCGAGGCTTCTGGGGCATAACTATATAGGAACGGAGCACCTGCTTCTTGCCTTAATACGCGAGGGAGAAGGAGTGGCTGCACAGATACTGCTTGCAATGGGCCTGAATTTTGACGGTGTAAGGCAGGAGATACTATCATTGCTAAACGAAGAGAGCCCCAAAAGCAAACCTGGAGCGGCAACTTCCAAGAGCGGCAATACACCGGCTTTGAACCAGTTCGGCAGGGATTTGACTGAGATGGCTAAGCAAGGCAAGCTGGACCCGATTATTGGAAGAGAAAAAGAGATAGAACGTGTAATTCAGATACTGAGCAGAAGGACAAAGAACAACCCGGTCCTCATAGGTGATCCCGGAGTAGGTAAAACTGCTATTGCCGAGGGCTTGGCCCAGAAGATAGTTGAAGGAAATATTCCTGAGATACTTAGGGGTAAAAGGGTTGTTACCCTAGATGTTTCTTCAATGGTTGCAGGCTCCAAGTACAGGGGAGAATTTGAAGAAAGACTCAAAAATGTGATGAATGAAATCAGAGAGTCCAAGAATGTAATACTTTTTATCGATGAAATGCACACAATCATCGGAGCAGGTGCAGCAGAAGGAGCAATAGATGCTTCGAATATTTTGAAGCCGGCTTTGGCAAGAGGTGAAATACAGGCTATAGGGGCAACAACCCTTGACGAATACCGCAAGCATGTTGAGAAGGATGCAGCTTTGGAAAGACGTTTCCAGCCTGTGACGGTAGGGGAGCCTACAAAAGAGGAAGCATTGCTTATTCTCGAGGGCTTGAGGGATAAATATGAAGCACACCACAAGGTAAAGATAGCAGACGAAGCTTTAAAGGCTGCAGTTGAGCTTTCCGACAGGTACATTGCCGACAGGTTCCTGCCTGACAAGGCAATAGACCTGGTGGATGAAGCCGCATCAAAGGTTAAAATAAAAGTGTTCACTGCACCTCCGGATCACAAGAAGCTGGAGGAAGAGCTTGCGGCCCTGGAAAAGGAAAAGTCCGAAGCAATAAGCCTTCAGGAGTATGAGCGGGCAGCCAAGATAAGGGATAATATACAAAGCATCAAGCAACAGCTGGAGGATAGCAAGAAGAACTGGGCAGACAAGACCAGTTCAAAGGATTCGGTAGTGACCGAAGAGGATATTGCAGCCATTGTGTCCAGTTGGACCGGCATTCCGGTAACTAAGCTGGCGGAAGAGGAATCAAAGAGGCTTCTCAACCTGGAATCCATACTCCATAACAGGGTTATAGGGCAGGAAGAAGCGGTATTGGCGGTTTCCAAGGCAATAAGGAGAGCAAGAGTAGGGCTCAAAGATCCAAAAAGGCCGGTAGGCTCCTTCATATTTCTCGGACCTACGGGAGTAGGGAAGACTGAGCTTTCCAAGGCCCTGGCCGAAGCATTGTTCGGAGATGAAAATGCTGTAATCAGAATAGATATGTCTGAGTACATGGAGAAGCATACTGTATCCAAGCTTATTGGTTCCCCTCCAGGCTATGTGGGCTATGAAGAAGGAGGGCAGCTGACTGAGAAGGTAAGAAGGAAGCCGTACTCTGTAGTACTTCTTGATGAGATAGAAAAGGCTCACCCGGATGTATTCAACATACTGCTGCAGATACTCGATGATGGAAGACTGACCGACGGTAAGGGAAGAACTGTTGATTTCAAGAATACTGTAGTTATTATGACCTCAAATGTCGGGGTAAGCACTATAAGAAAGCAGGCAACCCTCGGCTTCGCAACATCAGCCAATGAAAAGGAAGACACATATGAAAAAATGAAGGGCAATGTCATGGAGGAGCTTAAGAGAACCTTTAGGCCGGAGTTCCTGAACAGGGTTGACGAAATAATAGTATTCCACCAGCTGGAGGAAGAAGATCTCAGGCAGATTGTTGAGCTGATGCTGAAGTCGCTGCTGGGCAGAATTGAAGAGATGAATATTAATGTCGATGTGACTGACAAAGCAAAAGCACTTCTGGTAGAGAAGGGCTATGACCAGGCATATGGTGCAAGGCCGCTTCGCCGTGCTATACAAAAGATGCTTGAAGATCAGCTTTCAGAGGAAATGCTTAAGGGACAAATAAAGCCGGGCTCTGATGTTATTATAGACTCAGAGGATGATAAGCTGGTATTCAAGAGTAAATAAAATAAATAATTCCCCAACATGCTGCAAAGCTTGCTTGGGGAATTATTTATTTAGTATTTATATATGGTTGCAATATTGTCAAATATAGTATAATAGATTTATATTCGAGTGCAAAAAAGTACGAAAGTTTGGGAAAAATTGTATATGGGGTTTACAGAATGTGTGAAATATCCGATATAATTATTGAGTGAGGTATGCTTTCTATAAGTTATGAGGTGCAGAAATGGCGAAGGTTAAAACAAAATTTGTGTGTAATGAGTGTGGGGGTGAATCCCCCAAGTGGATGGGCAGATGTCCTGAATGCGGGCAGTGGAATACTCTTGTTGAGGAAGTGGAACAGAAGGAAACTCATGCCCAAAAAAAGGTTAAAAATATTTTGTCAAAGCCGGAATCAATCTTGGATATTACTGAAGATATAGCAGAACGGCAGAGCTCCGGAAGCCCTGAATTGGACAGGGTGCTGGGAGGAGGAATTGTAAAGGGTTCTCTTGTGCTTGTAGGAGGGGATCCGGGAATCGGAAAGTCGACCTTACTGCTTCAGATATCGAACAATACCGGTAGTAAAGGGCTCAAAGTGCTTTATATATCCGGCGAGGAATCGACGGCTCAAATCAAACTGAGAGCATCCAGAATGGACATAAAGTCAAAAAATATATTTCTTGTATCTGAGACCAACACAGAGAATATAGATGTTTATGTCAGCGAAATGAAACCTGATATTTTGATTGTGGACTCAATACAGACGATGTACAATCCGGAGATATCATCAGCTCCAGGCAGTGTAAGCCAGGTAAGAGAGGCGACCTTGGGATTGATGAGGATTGCAAAGCAGGATGGCATTGCGACTTTTATAGTGGGCCATGTCACTAAGCAGGGAGCGATAGCAGGCCCAAGGGTATTGGAGCATATGGTGGATACGGTTCTCTACTTTGAGGGAGAGACGCATATGTCATACAGGGTGCTGAGAGCAGTTAAGAACAGGTTCGGTTCTACAAACGAAATAGGTATTTTTGAAATGGGAGACAAAGGGCTTGTAGAGGTGGCCAATGCTTCTGAAATGCTGCTTTCCGGAAGAATGAAGGGAGCCCCGGGTTCCTGCGTTATTTCCACAATGGAAGGAACAAGGGCTATGCTGGTAGAGGTGCAGGCATTACTCAGCCACACAAGCTTCGGAGTTCCAAGAAGAAACGCTACAGGCGTTGATTACAACAGAGTTATGCTTCTGATGGCGGTATTGGAGAAAAGAGTAGGCATGCAGCTTGGCAGCAGTGACTCTTATG
>CAZUGK010000041.1:6578-28305 GCA_964619815.1 uncultured Clostridiaceae bacterium
TGTGAATGTAGTCGGGGGAATAAGGCTGAATGAGCCAGCGGCAGACTTGGGAGTAATAGCAGCTATAGCCTCAAGCTTCCGAGACAGGGAAATTGATGAAGGTACAGTTGTGATAGGAGAAGTAGGCCTGGCCGGAGAGGTAAGGGCGGTAAACTTTGTGGAGAAAAGAGTGAATGAAGCCGCAAAGCTTGGTTTTAAGAAATGTATAATACCAAGGAATAACCTTAAAAGGCTTGATGATAAATCAGGTATAGAAGTAATTGGAGTTTCAAATGTAAATGAAATGCTTGACATAATATTAGGTTGAACGCATATTGCGAATTCAACAATATCAAAGAAACTTTTTGCGGAGCTTGAATAAAAATATTATGGATACTTCGCAAAACGCATTGGAGGATAAACATATGAGGGACGAAGTGAGTAGAGATGACGGTCTTCAGAGCTGTCTCAGGATGGTTGCCCCCGGAACTCCATTGAGAGAGGGCTTGGAAAGTGTATTGAAGGCAAAAACAGGCGGACTTATAGTAATAAGTGATAGTAAAGAGGTCATGTCCCTTGTGGATGGGGGCTTTCATGTTGATACGGATTTTTCACCGGCATATTTATATGAGCTGGCGAAAATGGACGGCGCAATAATACTAACCCGGGATTCGAAGAAAATTTTATATGCCAATACACAGCTTATACCGGACCCTTCGATACCGTCCTCCGAAACCGGTATTAGACATAGAACTGCAGAAAGGGTTGCGAGGCAGACCGGTGAGCTTGTAATTTCAATCTCCCAGAGAAGAAATATCATAACTATTTATAAAGGGTATTTGAAATATGTGCTTAAGGACATGAGTATAATACTATCTAAGGCGAATCAAGCACTGCAGACCTTGACCAAGTATAAGTCGGTACTGGACAGGACGCTTGCCAATCTTGGATCCCTGGAGTTTGACGACATTGCGACAGTGCTGGATGTGGCGCTGGCCGTACAGAAAATCGAAATCGTTACCAGGATAGTAGACGAGGTTGAAAGATACATACTTGAGCTGGGAAGTGAAGGAACCCTTGTAAGCATGCAGCTGGATGAGTTGGTAGCAGGCTTGAAGGAAGAGGAAATCCTGCTTATCCGTGACTATTTGCCGAAGGATGAGGAAAAGAACTATAAGGAAGTAATAAGGACTTTGAGGAATCAATCCTCGGAGGATCTCCTGGAACTGCCTTTTGTTGCTAAGATACTTGGCCTGGGTAACAATATCAATACTCTGGATTTGCCTATATCAACGAGAGGTTACAGAATTTTGAGCAAAATTCCAAGGCTGCCCATGAACATAATAGAAAACCTGGTATCGGATTTTGAAAAGCTGCAGAGGATTCTGGGGGCTTCAATAGAAGAGCTGGATGATGTTGAAGGAATAGGAGAGGTAAGAGCAAGGATAATCAAGGAGAGCCTCAAGCGAGTATACGAGCAGATACAGACAGAAAGGCATATTTAGTGAAAAAACCCTGTATAATGGCGTAAGCCTTATACAGGGTTTTGTTACGTTGCTTTAGAACAAGTTGTAAATACCAAGAGTATGCATTTTTTCATATTCCTTTAAAAGCACATCGTACATGCTTATATCCAACACATTACATAAAGCGGCAACATAAAAAAGATTGTTGCCCAGCTCTTTTTCAATGACATCCCTGCAGTTGGCGCACAGGCTTCCCTTTAAATGAGTATCCATATAATACTTCAGTTCCTGTAATGTTATCTCTTCATCGTAGTTCTGTTTTTTCGAGTCGATTTCAATACACCCGCAGGAGGTTACCGCTTTTACTACAGCTCTATTTACCCTTGCTTGCGATTCCTGATATTTAGTCAGCACATCAAGAATACTCTTATGGCGTATCAAGAGCTCTCCAACGCTGTCCTGGAAGTGATCGTAAAGCAAATCTTTCATTATGTATCACTCCTATATAAAAGTAAACATAAAATATAGTATAGTCCTTAAGCAAAACTGATATATTCATGAGCAAATGCATCATCATTGCTATATGTTTATTATAAATATAAGAAATTCCAATGTCAATTTATAATTGCAATGTGGACATTCTATTAGTGATAGCAAATAATGGAAATTGATATGCTCTATAGCTTTAAAGAATAATCTGAATGGAGGCAAATTCATGTTCAATATAGGCGATAAAGTAGTTTATCCCAGACACGGAGCAGGCGTAATAGAAGGTATAGAGGAAAAGGAAGTACTGGGGGAAAAGTGCAAATATTATGTTATTCGGATTGTTTTGGGAGATATGAAAGTCATGGTTCCTATAGACAATATGGAAGCTCATGGCATCAGATATATAACATCAAAGGATAAAATTGACGATATATATAATATATTGTCCGGTAAAACAAGCCCTATGTGCAAGAATTGGAGCAAGAGGTTCAGAGAAAATGAGACGAGGATAAGAAAAGGTGACATTTTTGAAATTTCAGAGATTGTAAAAAACCTTGCAGCAATAGATAAGGAGAAGAAGCTTTCTACAGGGGAAAAAAGAATGCTTGAGAATGCCAGACAGCTTTTGATAAGTGAACTAATGCTTATTCTGAATGAACCCTTTGAGAGAGTTGAAGAGATTATACAAGGTTTGATAAAATAGACGTATAAAATGGGTAAATGTCAATATAATTATATATTTGGTATAAATTAAGCGTCAATTGTTATTCTTTAGTACCAATAAATTTGATATAATATAATTGGTTTGTAATTGCTTAAAAAGTATCTAAATGGATATACTTATAAAAGGAGGTGAACTTATTGATAAGGAAAATTATTGTTTGGGTGTTAATGGTTTTAGGAGTTGTTGTGGGCTCGGAAATATCTCATCTTCTTACGAAATATTTCGGGGTAACACAGATCTTTGGCTATGATGTTTCAGGTGCAAATTATGTTATTTTAATTTTATTTGGCGGGGCTATTGGTGGAATAATATTTTATTTAATATCTTCTTGGCTTATTAATTTAGGTAAGGAGTCTACCACAAAAGTTGAGAGAATGCTTCAGAGGATTCCCACCGGGGAAATGCTGGTTGGGTCCGTGGGTCTTATTGTAGGTCTCATTATCGCTTATCTTATAAGCAGTGGTCCGATAAAGCTTATACCATTTGCGTGGTTGGGCACTCTATTATCAATATTGGTGTATATGCTTCTGGGGTACCTGGGAGTGAGTATTGCAACTAAAAAGAGGGAGGACCTTTTAGGCTTGCTTCTTCCTTGGAAGAGGTTGGCACAAAAGGATAAAGATAAGCTGACGGTAAAAGTAGAAAACATTGTACAGCCAAAGATTCTCGATACTAGTGTTATCATAGATGGAAGAATTGCTGACATTTGCAAAACCGGGTTTGTTGAGGGACCTCTCATTATACCTGCATTTGTTTTGGAGGAGCTCAGGCATATCGCGGACTCATCCGATGCCTTGAAAAGAAATAGGGGACGAAGAGGCCTGGATATATTGAATAAAATCCAGAAGGAATTGGAAATCAACGTGGAAATCATCGAAAAGGATTTTGAGGAGCTTTCGGAAGTTGACACAAAGCTTTTAAAACTGGCACAGTTCATGAATGGAAAGGTAATCACCAATGACTATAATTTGAACAAAGTGGCAGAGTTCCAAAGGGTGCCTGTTCTGAATATCAATGAGCTGGCAAATGCAGTCAAGCCGGTTGTACTGCCAGGTGAAGAAATGGTAGTGCAGGTTATAAAGGACGGCAAGGAGTTTGGTCAAGGGGTTGCATACCTTGATGACGGAACAATGATAGTGGTTGACGGCGGAAAACGGTTTATCGGAGAGACGATTGAGGTTGTGGTGACCAGTGTTCTCCAGACTGCAGCCGGAAGGATGATATTTGTAAAACCAAAATCAGCTGTAGATAAGGTATCGTAGGATTCATACCCTAAGCGGACTTTAAGTTTGCTTAGGGTATAATTTTAAAAAATCTGGAGGTTTGTACGGGCTATGAATACTGCAATTATAGTTGCTGCAGGCAAGGGTACCAGGATGAATGCGGGTATAAACAAGCAGTTTATCGATATAAATGGCAAGCCGCTTCTGGCGCATACTTTACAGGCTTTTCAAAGCTGCAGGGAAATAGACAGGATAATACTTGTTTCAGGCAAAGAGGAGCTTCAGCTTTGCAGGGAGCAAATACTTGAGACCTATGGTTTTGACAAGGTGGACAGGCTTGTGGTCGGAGGAAGTGAACGGCAGCAGTCGGTATATAACGGAATAAAAGAGCTGGATGAAGGCTGCGGTGTTGTGGTTATCCACGATGGAGCAAGGCCTATCGTGACTGACAATATAATAGAAAGATGTATAGAAGGAGCAAAAGCATACGGGGCTGTATCTGCAGGTATGCCTGTAAAGGAAACTATCAAGGTGTTGGACGAGAACGGCTTTGTAAAATGCACCCCGGAACGCGGAACGCTCTGGGTGACTCAGACTCCTCAGGCCTTTAAACCGGAAATAATCAGGAATGCGCATGAAAGTGCATTAAGCAATGGCATATCAGGTACTGACGATGCATTTCTTGTTGAGAGCATGGGGATAAAAGTCAAAATGATAGAAAGCAGTTATGAGAATATAAAGGTTACAACCCCAGAGGATATAATAATTGCAGAAACGTTGATGAAGAAAAAATTCCTTTAGGAAGGAATATGGTGAGATATGTAGAATAATACAAAATGCTTGGTACATATATTAAAAGTAAGCTATAATATCAGGAAGTAAATAGCATGCATGCAGGATAAAATATCTGTATACATGCTATTTCTATAAAATAAGAGGTGGTAATACAATGCTTGGATTCAGGGTTGGAAACGGCTATGACGTACATAGGCTGGTGGAGGGAAGAAAGCTGATACTCGGAGGGGTAGAAGTACCATATGATAAGGGGCTGCTTGGACATTCGGACGCGGATGTGCTTGTTCATGCAATAATGGATGCACTGCTGGGTGCCTGCGGTGAATCGGATATAGGAAAGCATTTCCCTGACAATGATATGTCCTATAAAGGAATATCAAGTCTTGTTTTGCTTGAAAAGGTGAGGGCAATTCTAAACTCCAAGGGGTACAGCATATCAAATATCGACAGTATAGTAGTAGCAGAGAAGCCTAAGCTTTCACCGTATATTGACGGGATGAAGGAAAAAATATCAGCTGTACTGCAGCTTGATAGGGATTGCATCGGTATAAAAGCTACTACTACTGAAGGACTGGGTTTTACAGGAACTGGGGAAGGTATTGCAGCATATGCAGTGGCAAACATATACAGGTAAGAATATCCTTCAAAGGGCAGGTGTAAAGTATGTTTAGACTAAGGAAAAAAGGCGACGGCAATAAGTTAACCTTTGTTTCCATTATAATGATATTGGTAGTTATATATATAATCAGGCTGATTGCGCCGCAAAAGGAAGCAGAATTTCCCGGAATCATCCGGTACGATAACCTGAGATATGTATATGCTGAGACTGTAAAGAGTTCGCCGACCATGTTTTCAAGGAAAAGGCCGGCCAGCGAAGAAGGATACATGGTGCTTTCCCACAGGGGCATAAGTACTGAAGAAGAAATCTATCTATATGAAGGATATAGGAAATACAGACGTTATGTGATTCTTAAAGAGTGAATGAAAGAACAAAAAATAAGTATTGACATAGTATACATTAACTATAATAATATATATAATTGGAAGTATATAATTTAATTTAATATTTGATGCGTGGAACGGGAAGAGTAAATCTGAAAGTCATACAGAGAGGAACCTTCAGCGGTTGAGAGGGGTTTTAGGATACCTTGGATTGAAGTGCACCCGTGAGCACCGGAGAGGAAACTGTTTAACATAATGTTGAAATCTTTTCCGCTGAGAAATTCTATAGTTTTGCTCCTACGCTCTGCTTGGACAGAGCTAGTCGCAAAAAAGAATTTCTAGGCGTAAAACATTTCCTTAGTATTCTCCGGCGGATTACCGTTAGCTTATTGAGTATCCAAAAAGAGTGGAACCGCGGAAATACCCGCCTCTTTACGAGGCGGGTTTGTTAATTTTATTAATATAGGAAGGTGTTAGAAATGAAGCTGTACAACACAATGACCCGAAAAAAGGAAGAATTTGTATCGCTGGTACCGGGAGAAGTGAGAATGTACTCTTGCGGGCCAACAGTTTATAACTATGCGCATATAGGCAACATGAGATCTTATGTATTTATGGATATACTCAGAAGAGTTCTTAAATACAACGGCTACAAGCTCAAAAGCGTTATGAACATAACTGACGTGGGACATTTGGTTTCCGATGCTGATGAAGGCGAGGACAAACTGGTAAAGACAGCAAAGGAACAGAAAAAATCTCCGTGGGAGATAGCAGAATATTATACTGAAGTATTTTTTAATGATCTTAAAGCATTAAACATTGAGACACCGGAGATTATACCAAAGGCAACGGAGCATATAAAAGAAATGCTGGAATTTGTTGAGGGCCTCGTGGATAAGGGCTATGGATATGAGACAAACGACGGAATATATTTTGACATATCTAAATTCAAGGGCTATGGGAAACTGTCAGGAATTGACCTTGAAGGGCAGCAGGCGGGTGCCAGGGTTGATGTAAATGATGAGAAGCACAATCCTGCAGATTTTGCTCTCTGGAAGAAGGCACCAAAGGAGCACATAATGCAGTGGCCGAGTCCATGGGGAATGGGATATCCCGGGTGGCATATCGAATGCTCCGCAATGTCAAGAAAATATCTGGGTGATGTGTTTGACATTCATACCGGCGGTGTGGATCATATTCCGATACATCATGAAAACGAGATTGCTCAGTCTGAGGCTTTACTTGGCAAACCTGCCGTGAACTATTGGGCTCATGGAGAATTCCTGTTAGTTGATAATGGAAAGATGTCAAAGAGTCTCGGCAACACATATACAATAGCCGACTTAAAGGCTAAAGGCTTTAGCCCGCTGGCATACAGGTATTTTTGCCTGAATGCAGTGTATAGAAACAAGCTCAACTTTACGTGGGATGCACTCCAATCTGCCCAGACAGCGTTGGATAGATTGTACGAGGGTGCTTTAACCCACAAGTATGGAAATGAGGAAGTCGAACCTGATATCATTGAAGCATACAAAAAGGAATTTGAAGAAGCAATAAATGACGACCTAAATATACCCAAAGCATTAAGCACGGTTTGGACTGTAATAAGGAATCCGAAGAAATCCAAGGCGCTTTTTCAATTGCTTGTTGAGATGGATAAAATCCTTGGACTTGACATTGATAAAGTAGAAAAGAAGGAAGCCGATGCAGATCCAATATCTGAGGAAATCCAAAAACTTATTGAAGAAAGGCAGAAAGCCAGAAAGGAAAAGAACTGGGCTCTTGCTGACAAAATAAGGGATGATCTGAAGGCACAGGGAATAATACTTGAAGATTCTCCTGAGGGTGTAAAATGGAAAAGGGTGTAAAGCTTACGTAAAGGATGAAAAGCTATGTCTGATATACTTTTATTCGTTGTCATAGGTATGCTTGCCATAAACCTGGTTATTTTGATAATCATAATGAATACAGGCTCGGCGGGGAAGCTTATAAAGCTTGAAACCCGCTTTGATGCCATGGAAAAAAACATAGAAAGAATGGACAGGACAATTAAAGAAGAGATGCTGCGAAATAGAGAAGAACTGGCAGGCACCAACAGAACCTTTAACGGTATGATATCCTCGCAAATGTCGGAAATATCAAACTTACAGAGAAACCAGCTGGACATATTCTCAAAACAGCTTGCAAACCTCACCCAGACAAACGAGAATAAGCTGGACAGGATGAGGGAGACAATAGAGGAGAGGCTAAGGAACCTGCAGGAGGATAACAGTAAGAAATTGGATCAGATGAGGTCCACGGTTGACGAGAAGTTAAGCTCTACCCTGGAGCAAAGGCTTGGAGAATCCTTCAAGCTGGTAAGTGAAAGACTGGAAATGGTGCATAAGGGTCTGGGAGAAATGCAGACCCTGGCTTCGGGGGTAGGGGATTTAAAGCGGGTCCTTACCAATGTGAAGACAAGAGGAACCTGGGGAGAAATACAGCTGGGCAATATACTGGAGCAAATACTGACTGCGGAACAATACTCCAAGAATGTGGCAACCAGGAAGAATTCCAGTGAGCGGGTTGAATTTGCAGTAAAACTTCCCGGTAAAGATGATAAGAGCGGGGAAGTGGTCTGGCTCCCTATAGACTCCAAGTTCCCGCAGGAGGACTATCAGAGGCTTATGGACGCTCAGGAACAGGGAAATTCCGTATTGGCGGAAGAAGCTGCAAAGGCAATGGAGCTTAAGGTCAAGAGCTTCGCCAAGGATATAAGGGATAAATACATAGATCCTCCTGGGACAACAGACTTCGGAATTATGTTCCTGCCTACAGAAGGGCTTTATGCAGAGGTGCTTCGGCGCCCGGGAGTGTGCGATTGCCTGCAAAGGGAATATCGAATAGTGGTAGCAGGGCCTACCACATTGATAGCACTTTTAAACAGTTTGCAGATGGGCTTCAGGACTCTTGCAATAGAAAAGCGTTCCAGTGAGGTATGGACACTCCTGGGAGCGGTTAAAACAGAGTTTGGCAAGTTCGGTGATATTCTGGACAAGACACAGAAGAAGCTGCAGGAGGCAAGCAATACAATCGAAGATGCGGCGAGGAAGTCCAGAAATATAGGCAGAAAGCTAAAGAATGTCCAGGAATTGTCAGTGGATGATTCCAAGCTGCTTCTGGAGGACAGCGATGATATGGGTTCCTCTCAGATAGCTGCTGTAATAGATGAATAATTTATAATATGGCAGGTAAAGCATGGAGAATGAATACTTGAATAAAAACTATAGAAAGCTGCTGCAGGAGCTTCATCAGCTGATGATAGACAGCGGCAAGCTTTCAATTTCCGATGTGCAGATGCTGAATCCCCTGGTACTCGCATATGTAGGGGACTCGGTCTATGATACCTTTGTCAGGACTCTGCTTGTGTCCGGAGGTTATGGACATGTTTCAAAACTGCATAAAATGTCGATAGAGTTTGTAAAGGCAAAAGCACAGGCGAATATTCTCGGGAAAATCAATGAGCTTCTGACCCCCGATGAGCAGGATGTTGTACGGAGGGGGAGAAATACAAAATCAGGGACCATACCCAAAAATGCAGATATCTCTGACTACAGATATGCAACGGGCTTTGAAGCTTTGATAGGCTACTTATACCTCACAGGCCAGATTGACAGGCTGATGCAGATAATAAGGATGGTAATAGACGTTAAGACGGAAGAGCAATAAGCTTTCTGAAAGAAAATCCTGCTGGACAGGCCTGTCTATTAACGGTTAAAATGGTATAAATAGAGAATTTTCGTCAAAACGAATTGCAAAGGTGGGAAGGGGATCTATGAAGGTAACGATTATACAGCATACTCCGGAGCCGGAAAAACTTGTGGCAGCTGCTGCAAAGCTTTGCTATTCCCCGGTAGGAGTAGAGAATATAATGGATGGATTGGATGAAGCAAAGGTTGATAAGTTTCTGAACATGTTGATGGATTTAGGGCATGAGAGCCCTATCGAGCATGTGGTATTTACCTTTGGAGTGGAAGGTGTAAGCAGAGTACTGACACACCAGCTTGTAAGGCATAGGATAGGTTGCTCGTATTCCCAGCAATCCCAGAGGTATGTTAAGCTTGAGCAGTTTGAATATATAATACCGCCGGAAATTGAGAAAATACCTGCAGCAAAGGAAAAGTTCACAAGAGCCATGGAGGAAGACCAGAGGGCCTATAATGAACTTGCTGGGCTGCTCATAGAGGAGCATTATAAAAGGTTTGTCAGCGAAGGCAAGACTGAGAAGCAGGCTAGAAGTATGGCTGAAAAAACAGCGATTGAGGATGCCCGTTATGTATTTCCAAATGCGTGTGAGACAAAGATAGTATTTACAATGAGTGCCAGGGCGCTGATGAATTTCTTCAGGCACAGATGCTGCAACAGGGCACAGTGGGAAATAAGGGAGATGGCTGAGGAGATGCTAAAGCAGCTAAAGGGCGTGGCACCTATCTTGTTCAAAAATGCCGGACCGGGCTGCGTTGCAGGTAAATGCCCCGAAGGGAACATGACCTGCGGAAAAATGAATGAGGTAAGGGAGAGGTATAAAAACCTTTAATATAAATTGAATTTGAGATTTTGCATATAATAAAATATATTAGTCGCTAGTCTCCAGTCACTAGTCGCTAGAATTAAGGTAAGTCTTCGAAGATTAGCCTAAGTCACGGGCAGCGGAGCACGTATAGGGGACGGTTCCAAACCGTCCGTGGCAGGGGCGATTCATGAATCGTGCTAGGCTTCTAAGCCTTACCCAAGCTCTAGAGACTAGCGACTTGTAAAATAATCGATAAAAGGATGAGGATTATGGCATATAATAAAAACCCAAAAGGACCTAAGACATCAAACTATTCAAAGCCATCCAGACCGGGGAAACCGGGTAAGTTTGAAAAAAGGGATGAGGTTGGCTCTGGAAGGGGAAAAGAAAGAAGCACAGAAAAGCCTTTTGATAAGGGGAAACCCTTCGACAAAGGGAGGCCTTTCAAAAAGGATGCAGCTTACAAGGGGAGCAGACTGAAGGAGCAGTATAAGGCCGACTTCCAGCGGGAAGAAGAGGATAATGACAATATAAACCTGATTGAGGGAAGAAACCCTGTACTTGAAGCACTAAAATCCGGCAGGGAAATCGACAAGATTTTTGTACAGAAGGGTGCTCTTGAAGGCTCCATAAGACAGATAATAGCTATTGCCAGAGAAAAGAAGATTCTTATTAAAGAAGTAGATAAAGCAAAGCTCGATGGGCTTTCAAGCACCAGAAACCATCAGGGAGTCATAGCATCGGCGGCCTTGTACAAATACTATGAAGTGGATGACATATTGAATGCAGCAAGAGAAAAAGGCGAAGACCCGTTTATTGTCATACTTGATGAAATTACTGACAACAATAACCTGGGTTCAATACTCCGTACTGCTGATGCAGCGGGAGTACACGGGGTAATTATACCAAAGAGGAGAGCTGTAAGCCTTACTCCGGCAGTAGCTAAGATTTCCGCAGGAGCGATAGAATATGTACCTGTCGCAAAGGTTACCAATTTGAATCAGACGATGGAATATTTGAAAAAAGAAGGCTTATGGATTGTAGGTGCTGAAATGGGCGGAGAGACTTATTACAGCAAGGATATGACCGGCCCTGTTGCATTGGTAATCGGAAGCGAAGGTGAAGGACTTGGAAGGCTGATAAAGGAAAACTGCGATTTTCTTGTAAGTATTCCCATGAAAGGCAGGATTTCATCTTTGAATGCCGCCGTCTCTGCCGCTATAATATTATTTGAAATTCAAAAACAGAGGATAGCTAAGATTGAATAGCTAAGTGTTTTGCATAATATCATTAAACCGGATTATGCAAAACACACATTAGTTGATATTGAATCCTCGCAATCTTGACCCTAAAGTTCGAAATGCCCTGGAGAAATGGCGGCGGGAGAATACTAAAACTTGACTAAGTCAGTCAGTATATGTATAATAATATTGTGGTTTTCCATGCCTACATAAAGCGCATTACAATTACATAATATGGTAGAATTGGCGGTTTATTTTATACTTGGAGGCGATAGAGTGGAAGCTAATGCAGAAAAGAAATTTGTTGAAAACTACGATAATATGCTTGATGAAGAAATAGTACTTAGTGCCAGGGAAGGAAATGCGGCATCACTCGAATACATAATCAACAAGTACAAAAATTTTGTCAGGGCAAAGGCAAGGTCTTATTTTCTGATCGGCGCTGACAAGGAGGATATTGTACAGGAGGGTATGATTGGCTTGTATAAAGCCATTAGAGACTTCAGGAATGATAAGCTGTCTTCATTCAGAGCTTTTGCGGAGCTTTGCATTACAAGGCAGATAATCACAGCAATAAAGACTGCCACCAGGCAGAAGCATATACCTCTCAACTCATATGTTTCACTCAATAAGCCAATTTACGATGAAGAGTCAGACAGAACACTTCTTGACATACTTACCGCCACCAAAATAACTGATCCTGAAGAGTTGATAATCAGTAGGGAAGAGCTGGTTTCCATCGAATCAAAAATAGGTGAGATACTTAGTGATCTTGAACTAGAAGTGCTGATGTCGTATCTTCAGGGGAAATCCTATCAGGAGATTGCGTGTGATTTGGACAGGCATGTGAAATCTATTGATAATGCTCTTCAGAGAGTAAAAAGAAAGCTTGAAAAATATTTGGAAATTAAAGATATATAGGAAGATAAGAATAGGCTGACGGCATTCAAAAGTGCCATCAGCCTCTATATTTTTTGCGGAATAATAATTAAATATGCTTGAGCGCTTTTTCAATACGTTCCAGTGCCAATTCAATATTATCGATAGAATTGGCATAAGATAATCTCAAGTAACCTTCGCCACAGCTTCCAAAGCTGGAGCCTGACAGTGTGGCGACACCTGATGTATTTAATAAGAAATCGGCCAGTTCCTTACTATTCATGCCTGTACCTGTTATATTTGGGAATGCATAAAAAGCTCCCTCCGGTTTTCTGCAACTGATTCCTTTAATACTATTCAATCCGTCTACGATAATTTCTCTTCTTTTCCTGAATTTCTCTACCATTTCTGTTACTGCATCCTGTGGTCCTGTAAGTGCTTCAATACCTGCAACCTGAGTAAAGGTCGCCACACAGGAGTTTGAGTTGGTCATGAGGCTGGTAATTTTTGCTGCAAGTTCTTTATTTGTAATACTGTAGCCTAACCGCCATCCGGTCATTGCATAAGCCTTGGAGAAACCGTCCAGTATGATTGTCCAGTCCTTCATACCGGGAACAGATGCTATAGATTTCACATTACCGGAATAAACTATCCTATCATATATCTCATCAGACAATACATAGATTCCTTTTCCTCTTACGGCGTCTGCAACAGCATCGATGTCTCCCGGGGTAAGCACACCGCCGGTGGGATTGGCAGGTGAATTCAATATAATCAGCTTGGTCTTTGATGTGATTTTGGACTTCAACTCATTTATGTCCAGTCTGAAGCCATTTTCCTCTTTGATGTCAACAGGAACCGGTGCAGCTTGCACAAAATCAACTAAGTTCCGATATATCGGGAATCCTGGGTTCGGGTAGATAACCTCATCACCTGCATTTACAAGTGCCAGGAAGGTATAGTACATGACCGGTTTTCCGCCAGGCACTACAACTACTTCGTCGGCACAGGTGTCAATATTTTTATATTTTTTAGCATATTCGGCTATGGTTTCCCTGAGAGGGAGGTAGCCTTGTGAAGGCGCATAATGGGTATAGCCGCTATCCAAAGCGTTTTTGCCCGCTTCTATGATGTTTTTCGGCGTAGCAAAGTCCGGCTCGCCTATTTCAAAATGAACAACATGCTTTCCTTGAGCTTCCAATGCTTTTGCCCTTGCCAAGACTTCAAAAGCAGATTCTCCACCCAATCTGCCCATTCTGTCTGCAAATCGATTAATAGACATTTGTAAACACCATCCTATTCAAATTCCTTAAACAAAGCTTCAAAAGCTTCCTTACTGTCAATGGCATGATAAACATGTTTGTCTTCAGGGAATTTTTCGCCTTTTACATCTTCAACATAAGCTTTGAATGCATTGGTGATTACTTCTGCTACATTGGCATACTTCTTGACAAATTTTGGTGTAAATGCCTGGAACATACCCAGCATATCACCGCATATAATCAACTGGCCGTCGCATGGAAGTCCGGCACCGATAGAATATACAGGGATGCTTAATTTTTTACTTATGTATTCTGTCAATTCCGGTGGTACGGCTTCCAAAAGTAAAGCTCTTGCTCCGGCATCCTGAATTGCAATAGCATCATTAATCAGTTCTCTTGCGCTGTCAACAGTTCTGCCCTGTGCTTTAAATCCGCCCAACTGTCCTGAACTTTGAGGAGTCAGGCCTATATGTCCGAATACAACAATTCCTGCATCACTGATAGCCTTTATCTTGCTCAGCACTCTTCTGCCACCTTCCAGCTTGATGGCATCCATATCAGCTTCCTTTAAAAATCTGCATGCATTCCTGACGGCTTCTTCATCTGATATCTGATAGGAGCCAAAAGGCATATCGCCTATGACGAAGGTATTTGGTGCTCCTCTTCTTACTGCCTGGCAGTGGGATATGCAATCATCCATCGTTACAGGAACAGTTCCCTGATAGCCTAATACAACCATTCCCAAAGAGTCACCCACAAGAATCATGTCCAAACCGGCCTGTTCTGCAAATGACGCCATTGGAAAGTCATAGGCTGTGACCCACGCAACTTTTTCCCCGTTTTTCTTCATTTCGTAGAAGTCGTTTATTGACTTTTTCTTTGCCATTTTGATTCCTCCTAAAATATTTATTTTTTTAAAAATCAGGTGCTGCAGCGGTAACTGCAGAAATTCCCAATTTTTTATATACTGCTGCTATATCCCAGCTTCCGGGATATTTCCTGCGTAAATTGCTTCAAGGTGACGCTGATTTCTTTGCGAAAGCTTTCATTCATTCTAAAGGTCGGACCGGATAAACTGATAGCAGCAAAGGGATTGTTAAAATGATTATATATAGGCGCTGCCACACAACTTAAGCCTATTTCCAGCTCCTCGCTTTCTTCTGCATATCCGCTGCTCTTTGCCTTTTCCAAGGATCTCAATATTGATTCTTTGTTACATAAGGTTCTATCAGTGTATTTTGTGAATTCCATTCTATTCAGCATGCTGTGCAGCTCCTCCGTGGGAAGGTTGGACATTATTGCCTTTCCTACCGCAGTACAGTATAGTGGCAGCCTGCCTCCCACCATGGTGCTGATGCGCATTGAACGGGTACTTTCCACTTTTTCAAGATAAATAACTGAAAGGTCATCCATTACTACAAGATTTACCGTCTCCTGATACATTTTTACCAGCTGCTCCAGGTATGGAATAGCTATATGCCTTAGCGTGGAATTTACCTTCGTGCCAAGCCTGAACAATTCCAGCCCCAATCTGTATCTTCCTGAGAAGTCGTTCTTTTCAAGCAGCTTATTCACCTCAAGAGTGGATATCAAACCAAAGGTAGTGCTTTTATGGAGTCCGATCATTTTGCTTATTTCTGTAACACCTAATTCTTCATTGTTTTCAAAACAGCGTATTATCTGAATGGCTCTGGTTACTGACTGTATATTCGTATTTCCGCTTGATGCCATGAAATTTATCCCCCATCCTGTTATTGTTCTATAATATAGTACAATGTACTATATTATAGAACAATAACATTATAACATATTGCTTCCTGGAATTTCAATATATATTTTCAAATATTGCGAATTTTTCATGTTCAGTGAAAATGATTATGGTTTTTGTCAATCAATACAGTTTGTACAGAAATAATATTTTGAACTTTTATAGAGGAAAATGAAACTGCTTATTGAATAATATAGCTAACCTTGAAGTATATTATCAGAATATGTGCTTTAAAAGCATAAGGGATAAAGGCAGGTGATATTATGAAAATAAAGTTTGATGAAATTAAAAAGCTTTTCGACTATGATAACTTAGTTGCTGTAGATGATACAGGAACCATAATTTTCTATGATATTGCTGATTTAGGTGTATTGAAGGCACTCTCAATGGATCCGGACAGACTTATAGGACAAAAAATAACAGCAGTCTGGGGCAATCTCACGGATGAAACCAGCACGTTAATGAGAGTACTTAAGAGTGGAACGCCTCTTTGCTGCTATAAGCAAGAATTGCAAACAGTAGATGGTGCTATTGTTTATGAGATTTGTTCTACATATCCTTTGATAGAGAATGGTAAAACCATTGGGGCCGTTGAATTTAACAAATTTTATTTTACAAAGGATAGTTATCAATTATTGAATAGTTACTCACCTCATAAAATATATAGAAAAAATAATACAACCTATACAATAGATGATATAATTACTAAAAACCCCAAGATGCTTGAAATAAAGGATAAAATAGCTAAAATAGCTAAAACTGATTCTTCGGTACTGATTTATGGGAAAACCGGTACAGGGAAGGAAATTGTTGCACAAGCAATTCACAATATGAGTGAAAGGTATAGCAAACCATTTATTTCTCAAAATTGTGGGGCAATACCCGGTACATTGCTTGAGAGTATTTTATTCGGTACTGTCAAGGGCAGTTTTACCGGTTCTGAGGATACCAAAGGACTATTTGAAATGGCAGATGGCGGAACGCTGTTCCTTGATGAAATCAACTCCCTGGATATTATGCTCCAGGTTAAATTGTTAAGGGCAATTGAAATGAAGGCAATCAGAAGAGTGGGCGGCACAAAAAATATTTATTTGGACATCAGAATTATATCTGCCACTAATGAGAATCCTGAGAAAATAATTTCTGAAAATAAAATGAGAGAAGACCTGTTTTACAGATTAAGTGCAGTCCAGATTAATTTGCCCAGTCTTTCAGAGAGAAGGGAGGATATCAAAATCCTAACTGACTTTTTCATAAAATATTTTAATCAGCATATGAAAACAAACATAAAGGATGTCCGTCCCGAAGTTCTGGACTGCTTTTACAAATATAACTGGCCGGGTAACCTTAGAGAGTTAAGAAATGCAATTGAAACAGCCTTTAACAATGCCACTTCCGATCAAATCACAATAAACGATATCCCTGAAAGAATAAGGATGTATAGCAGCAGAAAATCGCCTGACTCTACCAAAGTCCAGTTAAAATCACTTAAAGACCTTACAGAAGATTATGAAAAACAGCTTATAGTTAACGAACTGAAAAATACTAATAACAAGCTTGTAGAAGCGGCAAAAAAGCTTGGCATCTCAAAGCAATTACTGAACTTTAAAATAAACAAATATAATCTGAAGTAAAAAATATTTTATCACAAAAACCAGATTTTGAGAATTATAAATAGTGAACCGATTTATAACACCACAGAAGCATTATTAATGTTTCAGTGGTGTTTTTATATGATATGCGATAGCTTCATTAAGCTGTAAATAAAATATATTTTACTTGAGTAAATTACATTTTACTAATTCCCATGGATTTGCGAATGTAGCATTTTTCAGAACTGCAAAAAAGAACTGCTTTAAAATAAAATTTATTTAAAATAATCTTATTATTTAAAATAATTAGTTTATAGTAAATTTCACAATTAAAGATATGCCTAGAGAAGAAAAACACGGTTAAAAAATATAGCAAATATTTTGAATAATTGAACATATGGCACACAACTTGCTTTATAAGACAATAGCTTTAGCGCTGTGCACAGTTAACCTTAACTTCAAATTTTATATTCCAAAGGAGGAGAAAAATTGATCAATTATAAAGACTACGATTTTGAAACACTTGCAGTAAGAGCAGGCTGGTGGGATGCCGATCCTCAGACAGGTGCTGTTGCTCCGCCGATTTCTCAGACTTCCACCTATGCTTTTCAGAGAGTGGAAGATGCTGCGGAGGCTCTTAAAACAAAACTTCAATCCGGATACATTTACACAAGGGGAAGCAGCCCTACAGAAAAAATTTTTGAAGAGAGAATGGCTGCATTAGAGGGCGGGGAAGATGCTCTCGCATTCGCATCGGGAGTGGCAGCTGTGACAGGATTGGTAACTTTCTTGGTACAGAAGGGCGACCATATTGTGGCCAGCAGCACATTATATGCAGCAACTCAGTTTTTCTTCAGAGAAATATTAGGAAAATACGGTGTTGAGACTACTTTTGTCGATGCCACCAATCCGGCAAATGTAGCTAATGCAATTAAAGAGAATACTAAGGTTGTTTATATTGAGACTCCGGCTAACCCGACAATAGGTCTTATAGATGTTGAAGCTGTCGGAAAAATTACTTCCGGGCGAAATATTACTACTATTGTAGACAGTACTTTCGCGTCCCCATACCTACTCAACCCATTGGATTACGAAGGTATAGACGTGGTACTCCACAGCTGCACCAAGTACATAGGAGGCCATACCGACGTATTGGGAGGTGTTATTGTCGGAAAACGAAAGTTGATGGAGGATGTAAGAATTTACTCACTTGTAAATATGGGTGGGATCATAGATCCATTTGCAGCATGGCTTCTATTAAGAGGCTTGAAGACCATACATCTGCGTGTCGAAAGGCATTGCTCCAATGCTATGGAAGTAGCACGCTTTCTGGAAAATAACCCGAAGGTGGAAAGAGTATTTTATCCCGGGTTGCCTTCACATCCCCAGCATGAACTTGCAAAATGCCAAATGAGAGGCTTTGGAGGAATGATAAGCTTTGAATTGAAGGGTGGGGTGGAAGCAGGCAGCACACTATTGAATAGCCTTCACCTGTGTCGTATAGCTGCAAGTCTTGGAGACACGGATACACTTATTGAGCATCCTGCATCCATGACTCACAGTGAGCTGTTTGTATCAAGAGAGGAAAGGCTGAAACAGGGAATCACTGACGGCTTGGTAAGATTGTCGGTAGGTGTGGAAAGTGTTAAGGATATCATTGCAGATCTGGAGCAGGGACTGAGTAAAGTAAAGTAGAGTTAAAAGAAAAAGAGGAGTTATTAATGGAAAAACCTATAGTTATTCCTTATCAAGGACAGAACATGATTGGCATGCTTCATGTACCTGAAAGCAGGGAGCTTGGCGCATGGATTGTCATGGTGCATGGATTCGCTGACAATAAGGTTGAGCATCATAGGATGTTTGTCAAGTTTGCACGCCGGATGGCAAATAGAGGTATTGGCGTGCTGCGTATTGATTTAATCGGTTCAGGTGACAGTGAAGGTGATTTTGAGGACATAACTGTTTCCGGCGAAATTTCACAGATGTTATTTGTCATCGATTGGCTTCGCGGACAACCTGAGTTGAATGTATCAAAGGTCGGACTGCTTGGCTACAGCCTTGGTGGATTAGTTTCTACTTATGCAGCTGTCAGAGCAAAGGGAATTCATACACTTGCTTTATGGGCACCGATCTCCGAAGGTTCATTGAATATGGTAAATTATTTTGGACTGGAAAAGGTATATAGGGGCTTGGCAGGCGACACGGTATGCGCTCCTGACGGTGATGCTATTAAAGGAGAATTCTTTAAAGAATTAGGACGGTTTGATTCAGCTAAGGAACTGGAAAAATTCGAACAACCGGTATTACTGGTGCAGGGCACAAAGGATCAAGCTGCATTGCCTGTTAATGCCCAGCGGTTTGAGAAAGCCTTCAGAAATCCTATAAGCAAGGTGCATTATATTGACGGTGCCGGCCACCGCTTTGACACGATTGAACATGAAAAAGAGCTGCTGAGTGTGACGGAAGAGTGGATGACAGAACAATTGCTTAATCCGGTTATCTGAGGTATTGCAGCATCCTGACAGCTTGGCATAATCATATAATAAAAGGAGGATACAAATAATGGAATTATTTAATGCGATTGTAGGTAAACTATTAGGCTGGATTTGGGGCCCATGGTTGACAGTAACACTGGTGGGTATAGGAATTTATTATTCCTTTGGCACCAAATTTATACAAGTGAGAAAAATAGGGTTTATTCTAAAAGAAACATTTGGAAAAATGTTTGCCAAGAGATCGGATATTGAGGGTGAAGGTGCCCTGACGCCTTTTCAGGCAGCAGCTACAGCATTGGCATCAACTGTCGGCGTCGGAAGCGTTGTAGGGATCGGTACAGCGCTGGCTTTGGGCGGACCCGGCAGCATGTTCTGGATGTTTATCGCGGCATTCTTTGGCATGTGCACCAAATATGCTGAAATTGTCTTAGCTATATTATACAGAGAAAAGAAAAGTGACGGTACTTTCCAGGGTGGTCCTGCCTATTACATGAAGAATGGTTTGAATTCTAAATTTTTGGCAGTACTTTATTCCGTCATGTTGGCTTTGACCGCCCTAGGCTCAAACATGGTACAGTCAAATGCAGCTGCTGCTTCAGTCAGTAGTGCAACAGGGATTCCAAATCTGGTATTCGGTATCATATTGGCTGTCTGTATAGCTTTAGCTCTGATTGGTGGAATCACCCATTTAGGCAGATTTGTTGAAAAGCTCATCCCAATCATGAGCGGCTTATATTTAATTGGCGGCCTCGTTGTAATTGCTGTTAATATTTCTGAACTTCCCAACGCTATTATATCCATATTCAAATACGCTTTTACACCATGGTCAGTAGCTGGAGGCGCTGCAGGCGTAGCAGTCCAGCAGGCTGTTCGTTTAGGAGTAGCCAGAGGGCTCTATTCCAATGAAGCCGGCTGCGGAACAGCCCCTATTGCCCATGCACAAGCCATTACAGATCATCCCTGCCGTCAGGGCATGTGGGGGGTTACAGAAGTATTTATTGACACAGTCGTTAACCTGCTGACTGCCCTTGTCATTCTGGTAACCGGAGTTTTAGGTGCAAACGTGGAAACGGGTGTTCTGACCAACACTGCCTTTGGAACTGTTTTTCCGGCCTTCCGGTATGTGGTTGATATCAGTGTTCTTCTTTTTGCTTATGCTACTATAGTTGGCCTGGGCTTTTACGGGCAGTCGGTTTGCAAATATCTTGGAGGAAAAAAATTAGGCACCATATATCTCTATGTCTACATTCCCTTCACAATACTCGGTGCTATCGGAGGTTTAAATACGGTTTGGTCAATTATTGACGTATTTTTGGGTTTTGTGGTAATTCCGAACTTAATCGCTATTATTTTGTTGAGTCCGAAGGTTTTCAAGGCAACAAAAGAATTCTTTGACAGTGATAAGATTACTGCTGATAAGACACTAAGCCAATAAGGCATATGAAAAATTAAGAGAACCAAAAGTAAGTTATGCCAAAAAAGAAAATATTAATGAGACACATTAAAAAATTCAAAGAACTATAGCAGTTGAAAAAATCAGGACGCCGGATATATTCGGCGCCCTGATTTCTGTATTATGCATCTTTGCAGTGATTTTGCAAGGCACGGTATAATATTCGCAAGTAAAAGGGCAATATAAATTAAGCAAAAAATATTTATAAAAACCATCTATACCAATAAATTCGATTGTAATATTCAATATTTTAATATAATATATACTATAGGCTGGTTCGTTTAACATCAATGAGACATTTTAAATTAGTTTCCAGCGCATATTTCTCTAGGGTTTTAGTATATTGACAAAAACGATAAATAGCATTATAATACCATATTGTATGGAGAGGTTCCCGAGTGGCCAAAGGGGGCAGACTGTAAATCTGTTGTCTCAGACTTCGATGGTTCGAATCCATCTCTCTCCACCACTTGCGGGCATAGTTCAGTGGTAGAATACCAGCTTCCCAAGCTGGCTATGCGGGTTCGATTCCCGTTGCCCGCTCCAATTATATATTACATGCTCACGTAGCTCAGTAGGTAGAGCACTTCCTTGGTAAGGAAGAGGTTCGGCGGTTCAAGCCCGCTCGTGAGCTCCATTTTCTTAAGACACACACGGGTGAGTTTGCTGGAACTCTATGGAGGTATTCTTTGACAGTCTAACGGCAGTTAATGAATATTCCCAGATATATAAGTAATTATGAGTTGCTGTACGGGGAGTTTCAGACTGTCTATACATTTGACTCACAATCTTGAAACTTAGAGGAGGAGAAAAAAATGGCAAAGGCAAAATACGAAAGGACCAAACCCCATGTAAACATAGGGACAA
>CAZUGK010000042.1:0-28193 GCA_964619815.1 uncultured Clostridiaceae bacterium
TTTGCCTTATAGTCTGGTATCCCAATTCCTCTGCTACTTCAAAAATTCTTTTTCTTGTTTCGTCAGAAACATTGAGACTGGCATCGTGGTTTAGTACCCGTGATACTGCCGCAAGTGAGACTCCTGCCAGTTTTGCAACGTCTTTTAAAGTAGCCATATAACTCTTCCTTTCAAAGCACAGTATTATATGAATTATTTCTTAATTATCCTGCTTTCATACGGCTTATAGACAATACCGTCAAATTCAAGCTCTCTATCGGTATGATTGCATATTATAAGCCATTCCGCACCCTTATGCTTTCTTAAACAAACCTCCAGCCCAACCGGGGTTTCCAAATGGCATATGCCGCTTGATGATACTATTTCCTTGGCAATGCTCTTAAGCGTCTCATCATCTGCCCCTCCGCCTACATAGTAAACCTTTCCCTTCATATACTCGTTTACTGTTATGCAGGCATTTGAGCTATAGAAGCTGTCAGCATAATTATACAGGGCAGCTGCGGATTCAGTGGTTATTATATCGCGCCATACCTGGCAGCTTCCTCTCCTGCCCCTATATTTTCCTTGTCCAAGAATCTCAACTTCCTGTCCTGCCTGTAAAGATTCTGCCTCTTTTATACAAATTCCTGCAAAATCTCTTATATTACACGGAAATACTTTTCCGAAATATATATTGTTGTCACTATCTTTAATCCCCGATCTGAAAGAAAACACTACAGTGCCACCCTTTGATGCAAATTCCCTGATGCGTTCTGCCAGCTCCTCATTTATAATCTGCATGGCAGGAACGACCAGCACCTTATAAGCTGAGAAATCCTTACCGGTGCTTATCAGATCCATACTCACATTCAAGCTGTAGAATGGAGTGTATAAACGTACTAATTCCCTTGTGAAATCAAACTCAGAAGACTGCTGTTGATAATGCCAGGACCAGATATTATCAAAGTCATACAGTACTGCAATATCTGCTTCTATTTCACTATTGAAAACCTCTTGATGCTTCCGCACATTCTCCATGAAGGACTTTACTTCGTAGAACTTTCGCCCCGTCTCATTGTCCTGATCAATTATCCCGAGACAGAACTGCTCCGCTCCCCGGGTCATTCCCCTCCATCTGAAGAAAAGCATATTTTCACAGCCATGTGCCATAGCTTGATAAGCCCACATTTTGGCTTGGTCCGGCCTAGGAAGATAGCCTATAATATTATGCCCCTGGGCTCCCATAAGTTCTTCCACAATCCAGTAATTCCTGTTTTTGAGACCTCTTATATAATCATGGGTCATGGCTATATGCGCCGGTGTCAAGGGCATTCTTAGGCCCCCCCAGACAGGGTAATTGTCGTAGGCTGCGAAATCCAGCTCTGCTGCCATGATATTCTGATCGTAGGCCTTGTCGAAGAAACCTCCGAAGAAGTTATGGGTTACCTGTTGATGAGCTCCCTTAAGCTTCTTTACTAAATCAATCTGAAGCTTCCCGAAGCTGTTTATCGAGTAAGATCTGTATCTTGCCCAATCCAGCCTTAGTGACGGGTTGTGAGTTGTAATCGTAGGCTGCGGCATGGGAATCTCATCAAAGGAATTATAGGTCTGACCCCAGAAAATTGTGCCATAGACCTTGTTCAAAGTATCTATACTCTTGTACTTATCCTTCAAGAACTCCCGGAAACCTTGGTGGCATTGCTCACAGTAGCACATGTCGCTGCCTTCATGTCCGAATTCATTGTCAATCTGCCAGGCAATTACAGCTTCTTCATTCTTATAGTGGGAAACCAGCTTCTCAACTATTTTACTGCAGTATTCTCTGTATATCTTTGAGTTGAAACAATACTGCCTTCTACCCCCGAACACCCTGGTATGCCCATATTCATCCTTGGATAGTATTGACGGATGCTTTGCTGCAAGCCATGCAGGGAAGGTGGCTGTGGGAGTTCCGAACATAACCTTAAGCCCATGCTCCTTGGCCTTTCTTATAACCATATCAAAAAATGAAAAGTCATAATGCCCTTCCGACTTCTCCACGAGGTGCCAGGCAAATTCGCCTATCCGGATGATATTTGCTCCCATTTCCGTAATCTGTCCCATATCCTCATCCATCATGCCGGCATCCCAATGCTCCGGATAATAGTCTACTCCTAAGTACACTACACTACCTCCAGTTTAAAAACTGTTCTTTCACTGTAGCTGGTGCCAGCAGTCAGCACCGCTGAATTCAGCTCTTTATGGTTAATGCCATCCGGCTCATACTGAACCTCAAAGCATATCCCGTCATGCTTGCTTCCAGTCTTACCATACTTAAGCCCTTCATTATTGGCAAAATTGTATGTGTATACAACCACACAGGGATATGTGGTGCTTATAGTCATTTTTCTTCCACTCGGCTCATCATACATTTCCACCTGTTCTTCCCGGGCGGATAAAAGCCATGGATGGTCATAGCCCCCTGCCTGCTTCAGCGGCTTATAATCATTCCCAATATCTCTCCCAATCAGCTTCTGTGTGTTAAAATCCATTGGGGTATTCTTTACTTCCAATTGTTTTCCCGTAGGAACCAGGTTATCATCAGTCTCAAGGAAGCTGTCGGACTTTATTTTCAAATACTGCTCTGTTACTTTTCTCTTAGAATTTCCTGACAGATTGAAATAGCTGTGATTAGTGAGGTTGCAAAGAGTATTTCTGCTGGACCGGGCTTTATATTCAATAATCAGCTCATTGTCATTAGTCAGGGTATATATTACCTTGGTCTCCAGGTCCCCCGGATAGCCCTCCTCCATATCCTTACTGAGATATGCGAATTCTACCCTTACTTTATTTTCCTCCTGGATTATGTTGTAATTCCAAATTCTGAAGCTGAAGCCGGCCAGCCCACCATGAATGTGGTTTATTCCTGCATTCCTGTTAAGCTCATTTTGCTTTCCATCCAGCTTAAAGCTTCCGCCTCCGATTCGGCCTGAGGTTCTTCCCACTGTCGCTCCAAAGTAGGGAGCGTTTTTGACATAGTCTCCAATATCTGCATAGGTAAGCACGATGTTTTCAAAATTTCCTTCCCTATCAGGAGCAAGAAGCTCTACAATAGAAGCTCCATAGCTCGTGAGCTTCACTTCAATATTGTTTTTGTTCTTCAAAGATATAAGGACTATGTCCTTATCTTCTATCCTCATGATATTTCCAACAGCATACATACAATGCACCTACCTTATCAATTCAGTAAATCTTGAGAAAGCGGAAAGACCCTTATTGTCCAGCTTAAATACCCCTGCATCCAGAAGCACCCTTTCAAATATCTTTCCCACTTCCATTTTCAACACTTTATCAAAATCGATATTCTTATTGCCATATTTCTCCCTAAGCTCCAGGAACCACTGCCTGTGCTGCTCCAGTTCTTCGTACTGCTCAATGTTCTTGGTCCCTTCAAGGCAGGCCTTCAAAAGCTCCAACTCATTTACAAGTCTCGCAGGCAGTACGGCAAGACCCATGACCTCGATAAGTCCTATGTTTTCCTTCTTGATATGCTGGACATCACTGTGAGGGTGGAATATTCCAAGGGGATGCTCCTGGCTTGTTCTGTTGTTGCGCAGCACCAGGTCCAGTTCAAACTTTCCTGCTTTATATCTTGCTATAGGTGTAATGGTATTATGAGGTTCACCCCTTGTGTCTGATATTATGTCAACACTTTCGTCACTATAGTTCCGCCAGAAATCAAGAATCTTTCCTCCCAGCATTGACAGCCTCTCTCTATTGCTGCTTCTTATCCTTATAACCGATAAAGGCCACTTGACAATATATGCCTCAATATCTTCATAGCCTTTGATGCTCACAGTCTTAAGGACAGGTGCAGCTTCCATTGCAAATTTGTAATTGCCGCCCTGGAAATGGTCATGGGAAAGAATCGAGCCTCCTACAATCGGTAAATCTGCATTGGAGCCTATGAAATAATGAGGGAACTTCCCGACAAATTCCAGGAGCCTGTCAAAGGTCCTTTTAGTAATTTTCATGGGCTCATGGCTGCTCTTGAACACTATGGAATGCTCATTATAATATACATAGGGCGAATATTGCAAAAACCACTCTTCTCCGCAAAGGGTAACAGGTATGATTCTATGGTTATTCCTGGCCGGATGCTTCAGTGTTCCGGCATAGCCCTCATTTTCCTTACATAAAAGACATTTGGGGTATGAAGCGGATTTTATATTTCTTGCTGCTGCAATAGCTATCGGATCCTTCTCCGGTTTAGAAAGGTTGATTGTGATATCCAGTTCACCAAAATCCGTATTCGTTTTCCAGGTTACATTCCTGTTTGTACGCTCCGTCCTTATATAGTTGGAAGCTATTGACATACTATAGTAATTATTTGTCGCTGTTTCCGGAGATTTTTCATAGTCACTGTAAAACTGCCTTATTACTTCACTGGGACGGGACATAAAGCAGTCCATAAGCTTGGTATCCAGAAGGTCTCTATAAGTTATGGTGTTTTCTGCAAGTACTCCCGCCCTGTAGGCATAATCCAGAAGCTTATCAAGAATAGGCTGCGGGTTTGGAAGCTTTTCCTCCTCCACATACACATCCTCATACTCGTCAAGCTTCAATATTTCCAGCAGCCTGTTGCATACGTAAAGTTCATCTTCCCTTTTAATCAGTCCTTTATATAATCCAAAATTTATCAGGCGTTTTATCTCTTTGTATATATTCAATTGAAAACCACCTACTTTTTAAATCCGTCAGGGTTATTCTTATGCCATTTCCATGCATTCGCTACTATATCATCAATGTTCTTGAACTTCGGTTCCCAACCCAGCTTTTCCTTAGCCTTTTTGCTGGAGGCAATAAGTGTGGAAGGATCTCCTGCCCTCCTCGGACATATCACAGCCGGTATCGGATGGTTTGTCACCTTTCTTGCCGACTCTACCATTTCCTTCACTGAAAAGCCCTCACCGTTTCCAAGGTTGTATACTGTGCTTTCCGCTCCATCCCTTAAGTTTCCGAGGGCTAGAATATGCGCATCCACCAGATCCATCACATGGATGTAATCCCTTATGCAGGTGCCGTCAGGAGTATCATAATCTTCGCCGAATATAGAAATGCTTTCGCGCTTTCCAAGTGGAACCTGGAGTATTAGCGGAATCAAATGAGTCTCAGGGTCATGGTCCTCGCCGATTATTCCGTTTTCATGAGCCCCGGCTACATTGAAATACCTTAGGGCTATATATTTAATCCCATGGGCATTGTCCGCCCACTTCATCATTCTTTCCATTGCCAGCTTTGTTTCTCCGTAAGGGTTAGTCGGCAGCGTCCTGTCCGTCTCCAGTATCGGAATGCTTTCCGGCTCACCATAAGTAGCTGCAGTAGATGAAAAAACAATCTTGCCGACCTGATGCCTGCTCATAGCCTCCAATAAGACCTGAGTTCCATGCACATTATTATCGTAATATGCCAAAGGCTCTTTCATGCTTACTCCTACCAGGGAGTTTGCCGCGAAGTGAATAACTGCATCAATTTTATTTTCTTCGAAAACCTTGTCAAGAAACGCTCTGTCCCTTATATCCCCTTTGTAGAATTTTGCTTCCTTGTGTACAGCGTCCCTGTGACCTGTCTGAAGGTTATCGGCTACTACAACCTCTTCCTTTTTGTCAATGAGCCCGTAAACGCAGTGAGAACCTATATAGCCTGCACCTCCACATACTAAAACCGCCATGTCTTAATCCTCCTTATAAAACCCTTTATAATGTGCAACAAGAGGCAGTATAAATTAAACTACCTCTCGTTGAAAATCTATATTTTCCTGGCTCCATCGCCTATTGAAGCCACATAAAAATCTGCTTTGTATCCGATTTTGTCCAAATATTTCTTTCCTACCTCTTCAATAAACCTTGGAATACTGTCATTACGGACCAGGCTTACAGTACAGCCTCCAAAGCCTGCTCCTGTCATTCTTGAGCCGATAGCTCCGTTTTCCCATGCAGCCGACACCAGCGTGTCCAGTTCAATACCTGTAACCTCATAATCATCTCTTAAGGAGATATGGGAGTCATTCATCAATTCGCCAAAGCTCTTAAAATCTCCTTCATTTAATGCCTTTGCAGCTTTTATTGTCCGCTGGTTCTCATACACTGCATGCCTGGCTCTTTTTCTTTCAACCTCATCAGTTATGAGCTGCTTGTTATCCTCAAACTCCTCCTCAGACAAGTCACCAAGTGATGATATCTGAAGCTTTTTCTGCAGAGCATAAAGAGCGCTCTCGCACTGGCTTCGCCGTTCATTATATTTGGAATCTGCCAGGCCGCGGCGTTTATTGGTATTTGCAATAACTATAGATATTCCCTCAAGACTCACAGGGACATATTTATACTCCAGGGTGGTAGTGTTCAGAAGCATTGCATGATTCTTTCTACCCATACCGCAGGCAAACTGATCCATAATCCCGCAGTTTACACCGTTGAATTGGTTTTCTGACCTCTGGCTGAGCTTTACCATGGAAAGCATATCTATATCCAATTGGAACAAGGTTTTTACAGCAACACCGGTTACCAATTCTATAGATGCACTGGAAGACAAGCCTGCTCCATTTGGAATATTTCCAAAGAACATTATATCCATTCCTCTATCAATGTCAAACCCCGCATCCTTAAAAGTCTTTACTATTCCCTTCGGGTAATTTGCCCAATCGTGAGCTTTATCATAGGCTAAACTGCCTATATCGGTTCCAATGATACCCGAACCGTCAAAGTTCTTTGAGAACAGCCTAAGCTTTGAGTCCTGCCTCTTATGTGCAACTGCATAAGTACCAAAGGTCAAGGCACATGGAAACACATGACCTCCGTTATAGTCAGTATGCTCCCCGATCAAATTCACTCTACCGGGTGCAAAGAATCCGTAAATATCTTCCTTTACTCCAAATACATTTCTAAAATCCTCTAACAAAAAATCTACATTCATTACTACACCTCTACTAAAATCCTTTGTGTTTTATTTTCTCTTAACATACTTTCTCATATCTATAGCCACAGCTACAACAATTATAAGCCCTTTGATAATATACTGCAAGTATGGGTTAACCCCTATAAATGCCAGGCCATAGTTAATTACCTGGAATATGAGTACCCCTATTACAATTCCTCCTATAGTACCTATACCTCCGCTGAAGGACACACCTCCCACCACGCAGGCTGCTATAGCATCCATTTCATACATGTTACCGGTATTATTTGTGGCACTTCCTACACGTCCTGCCTCCAAAGCACCTGCAAATCCATACAGAATGCCTGCCAACATATATACAAGCATTAATGTCTTAGCAAGGTTTACACCGGATACGACAGCAGCTTCAGGATTACCGCCAACTGCAAATATGTTTTTGCCAAAACGTGTCTTGTTCCATAATATCCACATAAATATTGTTGCAATTGTAGCGTATATAACCAGGTATGGTATCAGGAAACCACCAATATTAAAGCTGCCCTGAGCAAAATTCATAAATCTCTCATCAAGGCCGCCTATGGGCTGTGCTCCATATGGAGGACGGTCAAAGTATATGGAATTTACACCGTATATGATAATCATTGAGCCTAATGTAGCTATAAACGGTGTAACTTTGAGCTTTGCTACAATAAAACCGTTAATCAGTCCAAAAAAGCCGCAGATAACTGCAACCAATATTATTGGCACTATTACCGGCAGCTGGGGAAGATTAGGATACATACGATATACATAATCCGGTGCTTGCAGCAGCGAAGCACTTATGACTGCTGCCAGACCTACCATACGGCCTGCTGAAAGGTCGGTGCCCTGTGTGACGATGAGTCCGCCTATCCCCAGTGCTATTATGATACGAGTCGACGCCTGGGATAAAATATTACGGAAGTTAAGTATGGTAACGAAATCCGGAGAAATGGCAATTATTACTGTTAACAGGACCAATAAAATAACAAATATAGCATTGTTCATCACCCATGTCAGTATGTCTTTCATCTTCATGTTCTTGCTTTTATTAACTAATGGACCTAACACCTTTTATCACTCCTTATCCTATAGATACTTAGCTGTCAAGCGCAGAATCTCTTCCTGATCAGTATTTTTGGCTTCTAATATTCCGGCAACCCGGCCGTTGCTCATAACCAGTATTCTGTCTGCAATACCCAGAAGCTCCGGCATTTCTGAAGAAACCATTATTATACCCTTCCCTTTGTTGGCAAGGTCAATCATCAACTGGTATATCTCATATTTTGCTCCAACGTCAATACCACGGGTAGGTTCATCCATCATAAGTATTTCCGGTTCTGTAAGCAGCCATCTTCCAAGTATAACCTTCTGCTGATTTCCACCTGATAATGAGCTTATCATTGTCTTTTGCGAAGGAGTCTTTACACTCATGCTGTCTATTACCCATTTGGTATCCTCTTTGGCTTTACTATCGTTAAATAACCCGGCTTTATTAATATATCTATCCATATTTGCTATAGTTGAATTAAAGTTCACATTCAACATTGCATATATACCCGTAGATCGGCGCTCTTCTGTAACTAATGCAAATCCGTTATCTATAGCATCCTGCGAAGTCTCATTCTTTACTTCCTTGCCATGCAGTGATATTTTCCCGGATGCTTTATGCCTTATTCCAAATAAGGCTTCAACGATTTCTGTACGTTTGGAACCTACCAGTCCCGCTATCCCTAGAATCTCTCCCTTACGAAGCTCAAAGGAAACATCCTGTATAGAGGGTTGATATGTACCTGTCAGGTTCTCTACCTTCAAGATTGTCTCTCCCGGTTTATTAGTCTTCTCCGGAAAGCGGTTGGTCAGATCGCGGCCTACCATAAGCTTTATAATTATATCTGTTGTCAGTTCACTTGCAGGCTTTGTTGCTATCCATTTCCCATCACGCATTACTGTAACTTCGTCAGAAATTCTTAGGATTTCCTCCATCTTATGGGATATATAGATAATCCCTACCCCTTTTTCCTTCAGAGCCCTGATTATCTTGAACAGGTGGTTAACTTCCTTTTCAGTAAGGGAAGAAGTAGGTTCATCCATAACTATTATCTTGGAGTTATATGAAACAGCCTTTGCAATTTCAATCATTTGCATTTCAGAAACTGTTAATTTGCCTACCTTCATACGCGGATCCAATTGAATATCCAAGTCTTCAAAAATCTTTTTTGTATCAACGTACATCTTTTCTTCGTCTATAAAAAGTCCTTTTTTGGGGTAACGTCCCAACCAGATATTATCCATTATATTGCGCTGACGTACCTGGTTCAGTTCCTGGTGCACCATTGACACACCGTTGTCCAACGCTTGTTTCGCAGATAAGAAGCTGACTTTTTTACCTTCAAGGAATATTTCACCGCTGTCAGCATGATAAATACCGAAAAGACATTTCATGAGAGTCGACTTGCCCGCTCCATTCTCACCCATCAAGGCATGGACTGTGCCCCCGCTTACTTTAAGCTGTACATTGTCCAGAGCCTTTACGCCGGGGAATTCCTTGGAGATGTTAATCATTTCAAGTAAATACCTATCATTACTATTCATAGGCTACACCCCATTCCATATGGTACTGAAAAACAAGGATGCATGCTCATGCATCCTTGTTTTGTATTGTAATACTAACTACTACTGTTTTCTATTATTTATAAGCTTCCTCAGCTACGTTCAAGTTTTGCATTGTGATCTGAACATATGGTACACGAACAGCTTTTTTGTCGTCAAGCTTCCACTGAGTTCCATCCAATGGATCCTTACCATTAGCAGCATTTATAGCAAGTTCTGCTGTTGCGCCGCCCTGGTTCTTAGCGTCGTTAAGTACTGTACCGAGCATCAAACCGCTCTTTATCTGCTCTAATGCATCCGGAATAGCGTCAACACCTACTACAGGCATTTTCTTGTCGCCAGTGAAATATCCGTTTGCCTTCAAGGACTGTATAGCACCAAGTGCCATAGCGTCGTTATTGCAGATAACCATTTCTATCTTGTCGCCATGCTTAGCTATCCAAGCGTCCATTAATTCCTTACCTTTTACGCTGTCCCACATACCAGTCTGGAGCTCGAGCTCTTCAACCTGGATGCCTGCGTTCTTAACTTCATCAACTGCAAACTTTGTTCTGGCTTCTGCGTCCGGATGTCCTGGTTCGCCCTTTAGGAGAACATACTGCATTTTGCCGTCACCGTTCTTGTCAAGCTTTGAATCTGCTTTCCAAGCATCAACGATAACCTTACCCTGCATTACACCGGATTCTGAAGAAGTAGTTCCAACATACCATGCTTTGTCATAGCTTGCGAGTACATCTGCATTTGGCTCTTTGTTGAAGAATATAACAGGAAGATTAGCAGCTTTAGCCTTGGAAACTATTGTTGCTGCTGCCTGAGGGTCAACCAGGTTAATTGCTAATGCTTTAACGCCCTTTGAAATCATCATGTCAACCTGCTCATTCTGAGTTGACTGGTTGTTCTGGGAGTCATTCATTATAAGCTCTGCTTTGCCTTCTGCACTCTTTTCAACTGCTCTTCTTACGAAAGACATGAAGTTGTCATCATACTTATAGATTGTTACACCGATTTTTGGATTTCCTGCTGCCGGTGCTGCAGCTGCTTCTCCTGCTGCCGGTGCTGCTGGTTTTGGAGCACATGCTGCCAATGAGAGCACAAGAGTTAACGCAAGTACTAATGCAAGAATTCTTTTCACTGATACTTCCCCCTTTTTATTTTTGGTTACTCAAACTTGAGTCACCATCTAATTAAAAATCTACTAAAATTTTAGTTAATTGTCAATATGTTTTTTCTATTCAAGCAGATGCAAATATTCTGCAGAAATATATATCAATCAGAGTTGACAAGTGGCTTATTTTCAGTGCATAATAGATGATGTAATATTTTTGAATTTGCTTTTTGCAATCAAAATTCAGCAAATTATAATCTCCAGACTTTGGAATATTTCATATATATTTGAAAATATCAAGCCTGTATTTTGGTAAACTTTTAGTAAAATTCTGTACTTTTTTATGATGTTTGGGTAAAAATTTAATAATACAGCCTGCGTCTAAAAATAATACCTTTCTTATAGCAACATATTAATATTCCGATGATTAATTTCTATAATTATTTCTATTCTTATTTTTCTTTTATATTAAAAGATAGTAGCTAATAATTACATATATGACAATAATGAGGCGGTGTTCATTATGGAAAAATATAAAAATCCTTCATTTCCGTCCGGGCAAAGGGCAAAAGATCTGTTGGGAAGAATGACCCTTGAAGAAAAGGTCGGACAGATGTGTCAGGTAGACGGGAGAACAAATCCCGAGACATGGATATTTGAAAGGCATGTAGGCTCTTTTCTGCATGTAACCGGGGACGAGCCAATACGCCTGCAGAGGCTGGCTGCCCAAACCAGGCTAGGAATTCCAATACTTTTTGGCATTGATGCAATACATGGTCATGCTTTTCAAAGCGGTGCCACTGTATTCCCTTCACCGCTTGCTATGGCTTCCAGCTGGAATCCCACGCTCTTGGAGGAGGTCGCCCATATTACGGCGAAAGAGGTCGTGCTTACAGGGCTTCACTGGACCTTTTCACCGGTTCTGTGCATCGGCAGGGACATAAGATGGGGACGTATTGATGAAACCTTCGGTGAAGACCCATATCTCATAGGGATTCTTGCTTCTGCCATGATCAAGGGCTACCAGGGCAGCAGCCTTAAAGACCCATACAGCATACTCGCCTGTGCAAAGCATTTTGCAGCCTACGGAGAGACCCAGGGAGGAAGAGATTCTGCAGAAGCAGAAGTCTCAGAAAGAAAGCTGCGCTCAATTTTCTTTCCGCCCTTCAAGAAAGCTGCGGATGCAGGCTGTGCAACCTTCATGGCAGGCTATAATGCTATTGACGGTGTGCCCTGCTCGGCAAACCCATTCCTTCTTAAGAAAGTGCTTAAGGAAGAATGGGGCTTTGAAGGCTTCATAGTTACTGATTGGAATAACGTAGGCTGGCTATATGCTACCCAGAAAGTAGCCCCAAATATGGAAAAAGCCTGCGAAATTGCTGTACAGTCAGGCAATGACATGATAATGTCCACACCTGAGTTCTACGATATTGCATTAAGGCTGGTTAAAGCCGGAGCAATAAAGGAAGAGCATATAAATGAGGCTTGCCGCCGGATACTTGAGGCTAAATTCGAGCTGGGCCTTTTCGATGATAAACGTTTCCCGGACACTGACAAAGGGCGGGAAATCATAGGCTGTGACAGCCACATGAAGGCTGCACGTAAGGCTGCCTTGGAATCTATAGTGCTTTTGAAGAACGATAACAGCATACTGCCCCTATCCAAAGGAATAAAGAAAATAGCCTTAATAGGCCCCAATTGTGACGATGTGCAAGCTCAGCTCGGAGACTGGTCTTTCGGGGCAAGAGACTTGTCGAGAGCGGAAGTCCCAATGCTGAACTATCATCCGCAATATGATACCAGTCCTATAGTCACAATACTGGAAGGTTTGAAGAATCGCACCGGAGATACCGTTGAAGTAGTCTATGATAAAGGCTGCGATATGCACAGCTGTGACAGCAGCCAAATAGCAAAAGCCGCAGCTATAGCTGAGGAAGCAGATGTAATTATAGCCGTTGTAGGCGATGATATTACTCTGAACGGAGAAACCCGCGACAGAGCGGAGCTTGGCCTGACAGGCGGTCAGCAGCATCTCCTCGAAGCACTTAAGAAAACAGGGAAGCCGCTGGTTGCGGTGTTGATAAACGGCAAACCCCTTAGCACACCCTGGATAAAGGAAAATGCCGATGCAATCCTTGAAGCCTGGAACCCCGGAATGGAGGGCGGAAATGCCATAGCATCGATACTATTCGGAGACTTCAACCCTTGCGGGAAGCTTGCTATATCCTTTCCGAAGCATGTCGGTCAGCTGCCGGTATACTACAATCAGCTGCCCGGCTGGCATGGAAGCAGCTATGTTGAAATGACGGCAGAACCTCTGTTTGCTTTTGGTTTTGGACTGTCCTATAATAAATATAAGTACTCAGAGCTCAAGGTCTCTTCATCCAAGCTAACCGTCAAAGATGAGCTTACTGTCTCAGTAAATGTTCATAACGCAGGGAAGTATGAAGGCACTGAAATAGTACAGCTGTATGTAAATGATGTTTACAGCTCGGTTACTACACCTGTAAAGGAACTGAAAGACTTCAGCAGGGTAACGCTTAAGCCCGGGGAAAGCAAGGATGTTGAAATCGTAATCCCCGTATCCTATCTTTCTCTTGTTGACAGGAATAACAGAACCGTCGTAGAACCGGGAGAATTTGAAATAATGATAGGCAGTTCCTCAAGGGAAGCAGATCTTTTGCGTACTGTTATTGAAGTAATATAGGAAAAGGTGAGTAGGATGAATTTTGATGCACATAAATACAGCTATCCATCAAAGAGAAATATCGTATATGGCAGAAAGGGCATGGTCGCTACTTCGCATCCTTTGGCAGCACAAGCCGGCCTGGAGATTCTGAAGAAGGGCGGCAATGCTATTGATGCAGCCGTTGCCGCTGCTGCCTGCCTGACAGTTGTTGAACCTACTTCAAACGGAATAGGAGGGGATGCCTTTGCTCTGGTATGGTCAAAGGGAAAGCTGTTCGGGTTGAATGCCAGCGGTCCTGCACCTATTTCCATTTTTCCTGAAATTATAGAAAAAGTAAAGGTTCACGGAATACCCAAGTATGGTTGGATTCCTGTCACCGTGCCCGGCGCCCCTTCTGCCTGGGCTGCGCTTTCGGAACGTTTCGGAAGGCTAACCCTTATGGAGGCCTTAGCTCCAGCCGTTACTTATGCCGTGGAAGGGCATCCGGTAGCACCTACTGTCGCAAAATCCTGGGAAAAGGCATATCAAACCTATAAAACTGCCCTTAAGGATGAATTATTCAGGCACTGGTTTGAAACCTTTGCACCTGAAGGTAGAGCCCCCAGGGCAGGTGAGCTTTGGAGGTCTCCTTCCCATGGAAAAACACTGCAGGCTATAGGTGAAACAAATGCCGAAACCTTTTATAGAGGGGACCTGGCAAAGAAAATTGCGGATTTCTCAAGGAAAAGCGGAGGTTACATATCCGAAGCTGATCTTGAGGCCTTCAGGCCTGAGTGGGTAGAGCCGATAAGCATCAATTACCGTGGCTATGATGTGTGGGAAATTCCTCCAAATGGGCATGGACTGGTCGCATTAATGGCATTGAACATATTAAAGGGCTTCGAATTTTCCGGAAGAGATTCCGTAGAAGCATATCACAGGCAGCTTGAGGCAATGAAGCTTGCATATGCCGACGGACGCAGGTACATAGCAGACCCAAGGAATATGAAGGTATCAACAGCTGAACTGCTTTCAGATGCTTTTGCGGCCGAAAGAAGGAAACAAATTTCCAGTAAAGCAGAAATGCCTATGCCCGGAATGCCTGCAAGAAGCGGGACGGTATATCTGTCTGCTGCAGACTACGACGGCAACATGGTCTCCTATATCCAAAGCAATTATATGGGCTTTGGCTCTGGCATTGTTATCCCCGGAACAGGAATAAGCCTTCACAACAGAGGCTGCAATTTCTCAACCGACCCATTCCATGAGAACTGTCTGGCACCGGGCAAGAAGCCATATCATACAATAATACCCGGATTCCTTACAAAGGATGGCAAGGCAATCGGCCCGTTCGGCGTAATGGGAGCCTTTATGCAGCCCCAGGGCCATGTACAGGTTATAATGAACACAGTGGACTTCCTGATGAACCCCCAGGATTGCCTGGACGCGCCGCGCTGGCAGTGGATCAATGGGAAAAATATAGAGGTTGAGCAGGGTTTTCCGCTCGAAGCAATACAGGGCCTTATGGATAAAGGTCATAACATAAGAATAAACCCTGATTCAGAAGGCTTCGGCAGGGGACAGATAATATGGCGGGATGATATGGGTGTAATGGTTGGAGGTACCGAGCCGAGGGCGGACGGAGCAATCGCAGTCTGGTAGCCTCAGTTCTTCAAATGTATTGCACAGACCCTGTTTCGGCCTTCCTGCTTCGCTTTGTACAACTGCTTGTCGGAGGCATCAATAAGTTCATTGCAGTTCATATGCTTTTCCGGCAGCATTGTGGCCACTCCAAGGCTTATAGTAATATAGGGAGAGATTTTTGCATATTCATGAACAATATAAAGGGACTCAACACTTATTCGCATCTGTTCAGCTATCATTATACTGAACTCATAGCCTGTGCCGGGCAGTATTATCCCAAACTCCTCACCGCCGAACCTGCCGATAAAGTCAAAGGATTGTTTGATTGTGCCCGCAAGTGCCTTAGCAACCTTTTTAAGGCATTCATCCCCCTTCAAATGCCCGTAGTTGTCATTATAGCTCTTGAAAAAGTCTACATCAATAAGAATCAAAGATAAGGGAATTACTTCCTGCAAGCATCTGTTCCACTGTTTTTTTATAGCTTCGTTGAATATTCTTCTGTTTGGTATGTCCGTAAGCTCATCAATATATGAAAGATGCTCCAGCTTCTTGTTAAGCTGCTCCAAATGCGCCTGAAGCTCTATTCTCTTGGCTATCTCATCACTCAGCTTTTCATTGGCCACAGCCAGCTGCACTACCTTACTTTCAATATCTTCATTCTTCTGCTTAAGCTCAATATTCTTCAAGCGGTATATTTCCGATTCCTTCTGAAGCTTGTCCAGTTTATACTCAACAGTAATGACCTTCAGTTTCTCCTCCAGATTATCTGAAATAACCTGTCTTTCTATCTCATGGTATCTTTTGTGATGATACAGTGCTTTTGCAAAATCGCCGCCTCCCTCATAACACTCTGACAGCAGCAAATGAGCACTATACACCTTTCTGTCCGCATTCAGCTTCTCGGCAAAATCCAGGGCCCTGTTCAGATAACCGATTCCCATTGTGAATTCCTTCTGCCTTATATAATAACTGCCTAAGCTTATCAATGTATCGATCTGATAAAACCTGTTTTCGCAATTCTCAAGTACATTAAGGCTTTTCTTGTAGAAGTCGAGAGCTTCTTCCCTTTTTTCAAGCTTTTCATACACTTCACCCATTTTGGCAAGTACCTCTCCCTGGCTTACGTAATCATTAACCTCCCGACTGATATTCAGGCTCTTGTTATAATAGTCAAGCGCCTTTTGGCACTCGCCGGCGTCATTATATATGTGTCCTATATTCATGATAATAACCGACAGATTGTTTCTGAAATCAAATTCCTCACTTATTTTCAGTGCAGAAAAATAATAATCGAGAGAATCCTTAGGCTTACCCAATTCCCTATATATTTCACCTATATTATTCAAAATGGATGCCTCAAGACGCTTATTCTGAAGCTTTTCTGCGAGACCCAGGCTTTTTTTAAAGTTTTCCAAAGCCTGTTCATATCTTGCAAAATAGAAATAGCTTATTCCCAGCAGATTAAGCACCCGCATCTGTCCGTCCTCATCACATAGGCTGTTGTATATATCCAGTGCTTTCATCAAACCCGGCATTGATTCACCATAATTAGACAGGGTTCTGCAAGCATGACCGATCATCATAAGACTTTCAGCTATTCCCTTCTTGTAGTCCAGTTTCAGGGACAGCTCATGAGCTTCCTGCGCCAGGCGCAGCGCCTCTTTCGGGTTACTGATTACAAACTCTTTGGAAAGAGCATTTAAATGATGTATCTTTTTCTCTTTTTCCATTCCGATCTGAGTCAAAGTTCTCCCCCCCTACCAATAGCCACAAAGTAAACAACAGCATATATCTATTATAATACATGCTGCCGCGTTTGAAAATTGTCGGAAACATAAATTTACAGAAATGTTATGTCACACTTTTAGAAGCATAGGCCCTTTTCTTATTGATGACCAAATATTATTTATACTTAGTCCGGTTACTGTATTCCCTTCCGGTCAGGAAGTCATGAAGCTTCTCAAAAATAAGCCCCCCGATAAACCATACAGGGATAAAGGAAAGTTTTATCAGGCCATCAATAGAATATACTCCTGTGCCATAATCCCATGGGCATCTTCCTATCAGCTCTCTTAAGAACCAGCCGGTTGTGTATTCTATCCCAAAAATAATTATTGTATAAACACCTCCTCTGAATACAACCGGTAAATCTCTTATGCGGTCATGCACCGGTTCAATCAGAATCATGAGTCCATATATAGGGAACATCCATATATAAGTCCATGCACGCATGGTCAAATCACCCTTCAGCAGGGAGCCCAATCCCGTAAATAGCGTCTCTGCCACCAAACCAACCAGTCCATATATGATAAATCTTCTTTTCATATAGATATTTTCTGCACTCACATGAAAAAAATTCGCGGTAAACGATTACATTTACCGCGAAGCATTATCTTAGTTCATCCGGTTCAGGCTGCTCAAATATGAGCTTCTCACCATTTCCAACCATTATAAATGGTATCCCTACTCTTCCAAGTTTTTTTATTTCATCAAATTCAGGCCTGGTATCCCTCAGTTTAAGGTAGATTTTTAGATTTCTCATACTGTCTGTTATATCGATATATTCATAGTCAATGCCATTATTTGAAAGAAACTCTTTCAAAGGTGCACAGTCCGGTCAATGTTTACTTCCAAATACAGTTATTTTTTTCATAGCAATACCTCCAATGATTGTATCTCTTTACTATATTATAAACATATATAGTCAAATTGAAAATACATATTAGCCGTCATTTCAGTTCCTGTATACATATATCTGCTTAATTCTGCACATACTTCCTATGATTTCATATTTTTAAACAGTTCTATACAACAATCATCCCTGTATATGCTATTGGGATTGTTTAAACAGGAGGAAGCTTTAAATTGAAGATAAAAGAGCCCCTAATATGCACAAAGTGCAACGGCACTCATTTTACTGTAAAACGTGAAGCCACGTATTTATACAGCTATAACCTTGATACCCCTGAAACCGGACAGTGGAGCAAGGACCCGGAAGCACTCCCTTTTTTATTTGACAACAGAGAGCTTGTGGGAAGCCATGAGTATCTGCAATGCGAGCAGTGCGGAGCAAAATTCCCCTGCAGCCTTGATGGCCGCAGCAGTACGATAAATTTTACCATTGAACGAAAGGCCATAAGGGCTGATAACGTAATCAATCCCGAATTTCTGGGATAGCCGGCATCAGAGCCCGAACAACAGCTGCTTTTTTCCCGGTAAGATAATCCATTATTTAACTTATCAACTAAGCCTTTACAATAGTCAAAAAAATTGTTATGTTTTATCTAAGCAGATATAGAGGGGGAAAGTAACTCATGCTTCAGTTAATAACAGACAGCTCAGCAGATTTATCAAAGGAATTGCTGGAAAAGTACAATATTTCCGTAGTTCCACTTACTATTCAGCTCAATGGAAAAGAATATTTGGAGGGTATAGATATTACTCCCCGGGGATTTTATCAATTAATGTTTGCCTCCAGGGAACTCCCAAAGACCTCACAACCCTCACCCTCAGACTTCTCAAATATGTTCAAATCCTTGTCACATAAAGGGCAAATGCTATGCCTCACTATATCTTCAGGGCTTAGCGGTACATATCAATCTGCTTGTATCGGAAAGGACATGTCCGGCACTGATGTAACGGTTTTCGACACTCTGGCAGGCTCACTGGGACACGGCCTTCAGGTGATAAGAGCCGCTATGCTTTCAGCACAGGGACTTTCTGTAGAAAGCATTGTTGAAGTACTAAAGAATTACAGGCAAAAAGTGAATATACTCATTCTGCTTGATACCCTGGAGAATATTGTTAAAGGCGGCAGGCTAAGCAAATTTCAGGGTTCAATTGCAAAAATACTTGATATAAAGGTTTTACTGGAGGGTATAGAAGGAAAGGTTGAATTGAAGGAGAAAATCCGCGGGAAGAAAAGATTCCTGCTGAGAGTGCTTGAAGTAATTGGTGAAAGAAAGAAGGATTTTTCAGATACGGTATTCGGGATCACCCATGCAGATAACCTGGAGGATGCTGAATTTCTGAAGGCTGAGATTATAAAGAAATATAATCCTAAAGATGTAATAATCAATTACATGGGTGCAACCATGGGAACTTACGCCGGCAAAGGCGGAATAATCATATCGTTCTATTGATTCAATGCTGTATGGGACACCCCGCAAGCTGTCCTTTCAGCGAGCCGTCTGTAATGCATATTGTTAGGGTGTCCAGTCCGCAGCATCAAGGAAGCAGCTTTGTATCACTCCGAAATATTACTGGTTTGAAGTAATACAAACTACCAGCCCTGCTATTTTTATTTTCTCTTGAAATCGACAAACTCATCAACCGTAAGGAAGGTATCCTTGTACCCGAGTTTTTGACAAAGCTGAGTCACATGGGGCGGCTCCAGATATGCACTGTTAAGCTCCTCATAATGTGAGTAAACTTCTCTTGTACTGCCGTCCAAAAGCACCTTTCCCTGACTGAATACCAAAGTCCTCTCAAAGGTCTCTGCCACAAAGTCCATGTCATGTATTATCGTAAGCACCAGCTTGCCTTGATTCCTGAGAGTTTTTATTATATTCCTGATATTCTGCCTGCCCAAATAGTCTTGTGCGATGGTAGGCTCGTCAAATATAACAATTTCTGTATCCATAGCCAATATGGAAGCTATGCTTATGAGTTTCCTTTCTGAAAGGCTCAGATCATACGGATTTTCATCTATCCTCCCACTCAGGCCAACCATTTCGAGAGCATTTGCAGAGTTTGCTTTGGCTGTCTCTTCATTCTGGCCTATGTTTAAAGGCCCGAACATAACCTCATCCAACACCTTGTTTCTGAATATCTGGTCATTAGGATTCTGGAATACCAGCCCTATATGCTTTGCCAACCCTGCGACTGTCGTTCCTTTTGTATTGATACCATTTATTTTGACATAGCCGGAGGTTGGCTTCAGAAGGCCCTTAAGGAGCTTTACAAAGGTGGTTTTCCCCGCTCCGTTCTGCCCTATTATAGCTGTTGACCGATCATCAAAATCAAGATCAATGCCTTTTAATATCTCTTCACCAGCATTATAGGAAAAATGCAGGTCCCTCACTTCTATATTACTCATCAGCCTTCACCACCAAATCGTAAGCTTCTTCCAATGTGATAGGGTACAGCCCTGTTTCTTTGTTCCTGATATTCAATCCTCTGCATATCTGTGTGAATGCAGGAGGCTCCACCCCATAATCATACAAATCATCTCTTGAGAATATTCTGTGCGGAACATCGAAATCAACCAGTTTCCCATCATTTAGAAGCATAACCCGGTTGGAGTACTTCGCGACCTTTTCAATTTTGTGTTCCACTAAAATGATTGTCATTCCTTCTTTACTAAGGCTCTGAATAGCCTTGAAAACCTCCTCCGAGCCCTGAGGGTCCAACTGCGATGTAGGTTCGTCAAGCACTATGATTTCCGGTTTCATGGCTATAATGCTTGCTATTGCCATCCTCTGCATCTGTCCGCCGGACAGTTCAAAAGGGTTCCTGTCCTTATACTTGTATATATCAAGCAGTTCCAGAGAGTAATCTATCCGTTTGCGCATCTCATCCCTTGCAATTCCCATATTCTCCAGGCCAAAGGCTACTTCCTCATATACCGTAAGCTTTGATCCGGTAACCTGCGTAAAGGGGTTCTGAAACACTATTCCCACTTTAGAAACCAATTGGCTGATATCCGATTTTCCTACCTCTATACCGTCAACGATTACCCTGCCTCCGTATGCTCCGTGATAAAAGAAGGGAACCAATCCCACTAAAGCCTGGCATAATGTAGATTTTCCGGCCAGGTTTTGGCCTATAATACTTATGAATTCTCCCTTTTCCACTTCAAAGGAAATATCCTTCAAAGCCAGTTCCTTCGTTAAAGGATATTTATATTTCAAATTTTCCACAATGATTTTTTTCATATGAATATCCTCCATACAATAGCAAATACAATTGAGGCCGCCAGAAACAATTTAATGTATAAATTGTAAGGAGAATTAAATTCCTCATTCAAGAATGTCTTTTGTGTTCTGGAGTTAAACCCTCTTACTTCCAATGCCATTGCCCTCTCCCTTGTATTTATAAGTGAATTCATAACTACCGGTCCTAAAAGGGGAAAAAATGCCTTTATCCTTGTCATCAACTTTCCCTCAGTCTCCATACCCCGTGACCTTTGAGCATCCGTTATGGTATCCATTGTAGACGCCATCTGGGGAATTATTTGCAGAACAGAGCTAAGCACATATCCGATCCTTGGGGATAGCCCTCTCCTTACCAGTGACTCAATCAGATCGGAAGGCTTTGTTGTAAGAATGAGTATTGCAAAGGCACACAATATATTAACTACCCTTATGCAGATATTGAGGGCATAGTTCAGTCCTTCCCTGTAAAAAACAATTGGACCTGCATAAAGTACCGGTGTAACATTTTCATGATAAAACAGCCCTTGAATGACAATTACCGATATAAGGACAATAAAACTGAAGCTTATAATAGGTATTACCTTTCTGAATACCCTTCCTGCCAGCAGTATGACTATGCTGGCTGCAAGGCAAAGCAGAGCGGCAGTTCTTGTAGGTACGATGACCGGAATTGCAATAGCGGCTGCAATATAAAACATTTTGCTTATGGGATCGATTTTATGAATCAGCGTGTTTCTTTCCTGATATAAGCTCAAGGCTTTCAAAGTGCTCACCTTCCTGTATAATATATGAGACTGCCGGATGCAGTCTCATATATTATATAAATTTTCTATCTGTTGTTATAGCTTTTCAATTTCACCTTCGCTATTGAACATTACCGTCAGCTTTTTTGGAAGCCCCTTAAAAATTGCATAACCTATAACTACTGTGGCTACCTTGTCCGGTATGTCGACAACGATCTCATCAAGGAAAGAAGCTATCCATACCGGGAAATTGTGGGCAATCAGATATGCATAAAGTGCATCGCCCCATACATTTCCTGTCTGCCCGCCCCAGAAGCCAATATTTATCGGAGTGGAAACAACTGCAGCAACAAGTGCAACAATCAGACCTGCTATAAAGGCTTGACCTATGTTCTTAAGCATGCCTTTATAGGATATAATACCGACAGTGATACCTATTGCGATACTCGTAAGTGCGTAAACAAAGGAAATCGGGTCCATGGTAAGCCCATAAATTATGTTGTTTATCGCACCCGCAATAGCTCCGACTACAGGACCTGCCAGCATGCTCGCCAATACTGTGCCTATGGCATCCAGCCAAAGAGGCAGCTTGAGCACTCCCGCAAACAGCTTTCCGATGTAATTGATACCAACTGCTGCCGGAATAAGAACCAATGATGCCGTTGTAAGCTTGAGTGACCACATGTTTTTATTACTCATAGAAAACCCTCCTTATTTTTTCCCCTATAATCTTAGTTTAACTATATTATGCTAAAAAATAAAGAAATTTCCTTGCAAATATACCTATAAATAATAAAAGAGCCTCGCGGCTCTTTTGATATTTCTATATTAGAATGCAAAGTTTCCATTCCTGAACACCGGAACTTCCTTACCCTCAGCTGTGATTCCGGTTATCTCGAGATCCCTTGACCCTATCATGAAATCCACATGTGTAAGGGATTCATTGACTCCCAAGCTTTTCAACTCTTCTTCAGTCATGTTTTCACTGTTCTTCACGCATACGGAATATGCCTTTCCTATTGCAAAATGGCAGGAGGCATTTTCATCAAACAGTGTATTGTAAAATAATACGCCTGATTTTGATATCGGTGAATCCACTTGAATCAGCGCAACTTCTCCAAGATAACGGGCACCCTCGTCTGTTTCAATAATGTTTTTTAAAGTATCATAACCCTTCTGAGCTGTATAATCAACAATTCTGCCATCCTTGAAGGTAAAAGCAAATCCATCAATGATGCTCCCGTTATAACTAAGCGGCATTGTACTTATCACCTTGCCGTTGATGCCGGACTTTTTTGGCAGTGTGAACACTTCTTCCGTCGGCATATTTGCTGTAAATTCAAGTCCCTCCGGCGTATATTCGGAGCCGCCCAGCCAGATATGCCCCTCAGGAAGTTCGACTTTGAGGTCGGTTCCTGCAGAATTCTTATAATGCAGCAGCTTAAAGTTGTTGGAGTTCAAAAAGTCCAGGTGTTTTTTGAGATTCTCCTTATGCTCCCTCCATGCCGCAGCAGGGTCCTCCTTGTCGACCCGCACAGTTTTCAATATCTCTCCCCACAGCCTTTCTACAGCATCTGCCTCGGTCAGCTCAGGAAAAACCTTTTTAGCCCATTCCGGCGAAGGGACTGCCACGATGCTCCAGGGATTCTTATTGCTCATAAGCCTATCCCTATATTCTTTTACGGCAGTCCGGGTAGTAATATTGTCTTTCATTATTCTCTCGGGGCTTACCCCCTTCATTATTTCGGGATCCTCACTCTCAATGGTTAAAAATGCAGCCCCTTGCCTTGCGTATGACACATAGAACTCTTTTCTCCACTCCGGAAGCTCTTCGAAAACCTCTTCAGGAGCAAGCAGATACCGGATTCTTGAAAATAATTCATCCCTCCAGTTCATTACTACGTCCTTTGCTCCTTCCTTATAAGCAACCTGTGCTACTTCCCTTGCAAAGTAGGCACAATCTACAGGTGAACTGATTACAAGTATTTGACCCTTCTGAAGATTTACGCCGGTTTTTACAGCAAGCTCGGCATATTTTTCCAACGCAGCTTTATTCATAGCTTAACTCCCCTTATCATGTAATTTGATTTATGCTTATCTACTCCTTATTATAAGTCATTTAATAACTCATTCATACCAAAATTGCAAATTTGTTGAAAACTAAAATATTATTGACTTTTTACGGAGCAATAGATATTATAGTATTAGATATTTATCTAATACTATAATGTATTTCATTCATATATAATGAGGTGATATTATGAAAACGCCAAACAAGCCAGTTATTTTTACTGTTCATCCCCCGGTAGAATTTGTATATGCACTTAATTTTATCGCGAATGAAGAAGTACAATGCAAATTCTACCTGGAATTTAACTTTAACCCTTCAGAAGAGTTCAAGCAATTGGTGGAGGAAATAAAAGGCAAGCTCTCTAAGCATATGCGGAGTGAATTGCTGTACTTCTTCCAATGGGAGGACATGATCGATATAATGGGCCGAATCTTAATGGAAAATGAAAAGATAAAAACTGTGCCTGAATTTATTAGCTTTATTGAGCAGCTGGATGAAAAAGAGCTTCAGTCATATATAATACGACAAGTGTTATGCGACAGGAGTTCTTCTGATGAAAGTCTGGTATGCTGGAATAATTGTGAGCATATAAACGGCAATATCAGGCAGCTGATTTCAGAGATGGATGACAAGTCTGACGAGGAAAAGGATAAACTCGTTGAATGCGTGGAAAATCCTTCGGAAATCAAGTTAAGAATGTACTTCCTTATGTCACAGTTCTATGAAAAGTGTTATAAGCCCTTTGAAGGCAAGCTTTTGGACGAAGCAATACTGGCAAAAGAACGGTACGAGAGACTGTATCACGTTGATCCGGAGTATTTTTCCAGAGAGCTTTTAACTAATTTTTTTGATTTTAAATATGAAAAGTTAGTCATCAACATAAGTTATTTTGTCCAGGTAAGACTTGGGATTTTCCGTATAAAACCGTACAATAATACTCTGTGGGTCAACCTCGGCATACATTCGGAGCATTACCCCAGAAAAGTATTTATTACAGCAAAGGTTCAAAAATTCGTAAAGATACTGTCGGATAAAAAGCGCTTTGAAATGATTGAGCTTCTGGGTAAGAAACCACACTATGTGCACGAGCTTGCTGCCGAATTGGAGCTTACCCCGCCTACTGTGTCTTATCACTTGAACTCCATGTTGGAATTGAACCTCGTATCTGTAGAAAGAGGAAACAACAGGACCTATTACTCCTTGAAAAAGGAAACAGTGAGAGAATTATTAGATAACGCAGCAGAGATATTATTGAAAAGTGATTAATAAATTGATATCGGGGGTTAAACATGCAGGAACATATACAAAAACGCCACTATAATAATTGCATAGCTTTTATTGTCATATATACTCTTACAGGGGTAATGTCCGGCTTGATTTATGACATACTCATAACCTACCTTATGACTATTTCTCCTGAGGCTGCAAAGAGCATAGCTTCGTATATGGGTGCTGCTGCTTTTGCCGCATCAGCTTTGACAGCTCTGACATCCAAAACAGGCTACCGGAAAATATTATTATCAGCGCCTATTGCTATAGCTGTGTCGCTTGTGTTGGTATCCTATTCAGTAAAACCTTGGCTTATAAGCATGGCGGTATTTTTTCTTATAACCGGGACTACAGTGTTTGATGTTATTCTGGCTCCATACATTGCAGCATATACGACAAACGCAAACAGAACCTCCTTTTTTACAAAAACCTCCTACGCCAGCATTGTAGGGATAATATCGGGCACACTTGCCGGAGGTCCGATTATTGTATGGATTTTTTCAAAAAAACTGGGTATCACCTATTATGAAGCAAAGCTGCTGACCTCTAGTATAAAAGACATGAATCCGGAACAGCTCTTATATTATATAGCTTCATACCGTATGGTTCTTTTGGGCTTTGCTGTTGTCTCCATTCTGATGCTGATTCCTGCTCTGAGTATTAAGGAATCAAGGGAGGATTACCAAATAGAACAGGATGTCGAAGACAACAGAGTCAGCCTGCAATCCACCCTGATGAATAAATATATTGTTCTGTTCCTTGTATATACTGCAATAGGAAGGTTTGCCGCTTCCTTAATCGTACCTTATGTGTCAATATACCTGACTGATATTGGAATAGACAGGGCTGCCGTCTCGGTACTCAGCATGCTGCAGTACCTTGCCATACTTATATTCATGCCCTTCTCAGCCAAGATTACAGGAAAAATAGGGCAGGTAAATACTATTGCCTTCATATGCCTTATCTCGGTACCCTTTATGTTCATCCTGGGAAATGGATACAACTACGGAAGCAGTGTTGAAATTATTGTAGGAGCTGCCTTATTCTTCAGAGCCGGTTTAGCCAATACCGTAGCCCCCGTGACAAACTCATTTACAATGGAGCTGGTATCGAAAATCTACAGGCCGCTTTTTGCAAGCCTGGTATTTGTAACTCAAGGTATAGCCCAAATATCCGCAGGCCTTTTTACAAAATACTATCTGTTTAACACCGGCCACGGATATGCCAATGCTTACTACTACGCCGCGGCGCTTTATATATTGGCCCATGTAATGCTTCTGGCAGTGTTCTCAAAAAAGTACAATAGAACTCAGGATTTGCAATGTTAATACCTTATGGTAAAATAAAGAAAGTTAGGAGGGAAGGCCAATTATGCAATTAAAAGGAGAGAAAATTTACTTACGCCCTTTAGAGGTTTCCGATGCACAGGAGATGCTGGAGCTGCAGCTTTCGAACAAGGAATTTTTTGAAAAATATTCATCCACCCGTAATGAAAAGTTCTATACACTGGATTATCAGCGTGAAGCTATAGAAAAAAATAAAATTCAAATGGAAAAGGACGAAAAGTATTCCTTCGGTATTTTTCTTAATGATACCGACAAACTGATAGGAAGCATAGCATTAGCCGAAGTACTCCGCGGCCCGCTTCAAAGCTGTTTTATCGGGTACACCCTGGATAAGCCGCACAACGGCAAGGGATATATGACCGAGGCTGTACGCCTGCTTGTTGATTTTGGCTTTAAAGAGCTTGCGCTGCATAGGATTGAAGCAGGTGTCATGCCTCATAACCTGGGCTCCATACGTGTTTTGGAAAAAGCAGGCTTTCATAAGGAAGGCATAGCACGGAAGAATGTGGAAATCAACGGGAAGTGGGAGGACCACCAGGTACTGGCAATAATTAACGAATAGCTGATGCAGTTAATTATGCCTCAGCCAAAAGCCGTTTAGACTACTTTTCAAAGCAGGCAATATAAACATCATGTGCTACTTCGACTTCACGGACCTTTTTAAAACCCAGCTTGAGGTATAAGCTTACCGCAGGCTGGTTTTTTAATCCTGTTGAAACTATTGTTTTCCTTATCCCCTTATTGTTGGTCTGGATAAACTCAACCATCTGCCTGGCTATACCCCTCCTGAAATATTCCGGGCGAACTGCAACCCTATATATGTCCAGGACCTCTTCCTCAAGCTTATAGGAAATCAAGCCTGCCAGAACATCATCTTCATAATAGCCGTAGAAAATCTCATCACAATGCTTTACGTCATCCACAGTATCCTTCAGGGGAGGTATATCATAGAAGCCTATAAGCTCCGCCTCCATTACATATGCTTTTTTCTGCAGATCCACTATCTGTTCTGCTGTTTTGTCATCCCATACATTTAACTGCTTTATCATTCCCAATCCTCCGACTGCATTTTTAATATATGGATAATATAATTCCTCCAGTTATACAGTACAGGTTTTTTCTCATATTGTCCACACTCTTTGATATTTTGATGGGCCTCCGATTTTGAAATAATTACCTGTTGAAAGAGGAATATTCGGCAATAATAGCGTATAAGTACTGTAAGTATACACAATTTTCAAAGTGGGTGATTATTTAATGAAGCTGGACAGACTGGTTTCCATTCTGGTGCTTCTGCTTAGGAGAGAACGGGTACAAGCCAGAGAGCTGGCAGAAATGTTTGATGTTTCTGTAAGAACTATCCTGCGGGATGTGGAGGCAATAAACCTTGCGGGCATACCTATTGTGACTTACCAGGGTTCAAACGGGGGAATCGGTATTGCCGAGGGCTACCGCTTGGACAAAAGTGTTCTTACAGAGGATGACATGTCTACCATCATATCAACCTTAAGCGGTATTGCCGGCTCCATACCGGACAGCAGACACGGGGTCCTCATGGAGAAGCTCAGAAACATAATACCCCCGTCTCAGCTGGAGAATCTGAATTCCAGATCGAAACAGCTTGTAATAGATTTATCCCCCTGGGGAGCTAATGAGCTATTGAAGGATAGCGTTGCAAGCATCCGAAAGGCAATAGAAAACCATAAGGAAATAACATTTACATATATGGATTCCGAAGGTAAAAAAACTGACCGCAGAGTTGAGCCCTATTCCCTGGTACTCAAGGGCCAGAAGTGGTATCTTTATGCCTGGTGCCATGCAAGGCAGGACTTCCGGCTCTTTAAGCTCTCCAGGATAAAAGGGCTTGC
>CAZUGK010000043.1:0-11665 GCA_964619815.1 uncultured Clostridiaceae bacterium
GTAACTGAGAAAGATCTGCTTACCTTACCCGAGAAAAAACTGCTTGACATTCACATGCTTATACCTATATTTTAAGGGGACATGTATTCGCAAATGCACAAACTGGTAATATGGTCTTATTGGCCATAAAACTAGCAGAGAGTAATTTTAAAGAAGCAGGTTTTTACTTGATACCTATAGTTTCTTTTGTTGTGGGTATATTAATTGCGGAATACATAAGAAAAAAAATAACGACAGATCATTGGCTTCATTGGAGACAAATTATTGTATTATTTGAATTCTGTGTTGTTTTATCAACTGCATTTATTCCTATTGGTTCAATGAATGGTATTGTCAATGTTTTAGTATCTTTTGTATGTTCGATGCAGGTTGAAGCCTTTAGAAAAGTCAATGGCAATGCATATGCAACTACAATGTGCACAGGTAATTTAAGGAGCGCTTCTGAACATTTATTCCGCTCTGTTGTATACAAAGATAGATCAGCACTGAATAAGAGCATCCAGTATTTGGGAATAACTTTGTTCTTTATATTCGGAGCCTTTTTTGGTTCTATAATTATTAGCATTTATCGTGAGGCTTCGGTATTAGGCTGCTGTCTGCTGTTGTTGATTGTTTTTTTCCTAATGTTTAAACACACGGGAAGGGCTAAAAATTATATTTCATAGTCACCAGGGGATATATAAACCTAAATTTAACTTTTTTATTATAAAGTAAAATATAAAAAATCTCCGCTATAGCTATTAAGGTGAACCGTACCACAAGTAGATGCGAAAACTGCTCAGAAGCAAAATATATCAATGCTTCTGAGCAGTTTTTTAGTGCCTATAAAAGAAAATAAGTTGACATGTTTAGACAGGGCGGCATCTAAAATTTTTTACAAGGTCGCACTCTTCCGAACATATAAAAAACCACAAGGGGACAATCAAGTCCCCTTGTGGTTTGATAAGGTTTTGCTTATTTCATGTTTGCAGCACTATCTCCTGCTATACGTCCGAAGGTTATTATATCAGCTATTGCATTTCCTCCAAGGCGATTGCCGGCATGGATTCCGCCTGCAACTTCTCCTGCGGCATAGAAGCCAGGGATGGCTTTGCCGTTCTTGTCCAATACACGTGTGGATGAGTCAATTGCGAGACCGCCCATTGTATGGTGTATGGATGGGGATCTAGGAGTAGCATAGAAAGGTCCTACTTCTATCTTTGGACCGAAGTTTTTCTTGCCGAAGTCTGGGTCGCTGCCGTTATCGATGTAGCTGTTGTACTTCTTTATTTCATTTACCAGGTTGTCTGCAGGCACACCGATCTGCTTTGCGAGATCTTCCAATGTATCAGCCTTGTATATGCTCTTTGTCTTGATAATATCCTCTATTTTGTCTCCCCAGCCGTTCTTTCCGGTTGGAAGGATTCCTGCAGTGTTCTTATCGCATATGATATAGAACAATCCGTCCTTCTGAGCCAGTGCAGCCTTTGAGAGCACGTCTCTCTCTGCATATTCATTTACAAAACGCTTTCCGTCTTTGTTTACAAATACCTGGGATTCAGCACTGCTCCAAACTCCGCCTGACAGTGCGCCTGTTTCAGGATGTGAGCTTGGCATAAGCTGTACAAAGCCCATGCCTTCAAGAGCGGCACCTACTGCTTCGCCCATTACGATACCGTCACCGGTTGCATTTGGAGTATTTGTTGTTTTCATATCATTAGGAATCTTTTCCCAATAGGTGTTGTACTTAGCCACCATGGCAGGATTTGCTCCAAAACCTCCCGTAGCCATTACAACGCCTTTGTTTGCCTTAAGTACTACCGGTGTTCCGTCAGTCTTAACAGCCTTTATTCCGGTTACCTTGCCGTTTTCTATGATGAGCTCTGTACCTTTGGTTTCGAGCATGATTTCCACACCCAGCTTTTCGCCGGCAGCTTTAAGAGTATTTATGTAACCTGTTCCAACAGGCTGAGTAGTGCCGTGAGTTCTTGGCCAGAGAGCACCGAGAACTGTGCTTATTTCATCTTTGAACTTCAGACCATAACCTTCAAGCCATTCGATAGACTTTGGCGCATTTGTGCAGAGTGTGCGAACCAGATCAAGCTTTCCGGTAATAGTGTTCCCTTTTAAATCTGTTCTTTTACCGCCTATGTAAGCCTGGATCATATGGAGCTCTACTGAATCAAACAGCACATCGGTTTTACCAGACTTGAGGTAATCGTTTATCTGTGTCTTGAGCGTTGCCAATGTAGGCCCGAAATCGCCGTAATCACTTTCCTTCTCATTAAGGAAGAATTTAAGATCCTCAAGAAGAGGCTTTGTCATCTTTACTGCAGATTGGCGCTTAGGGTCAACCGCATTGAAAGCTCCGCCTGCACGTATAGTGTTTCCTCCAAGAGCAGAGCTCTTCTCAATCAATATAACGCTGGCTCCCTTTTCAGCTGCTGATGTAGCTGCTGCAAGACCTGCTCCGCCGCCGCCGACTACTATTACATCAGCCTGCTTTGTGAGTGTTTCTTTTACTGCCGAGTCCTTAGCAAGTCTGCTCTTAAGCTCCTGTATATTAGCACCTGCTTTTTCAAGTGCCTGTGTAATAGCAGCCAGTACGCCATTGCTTGAATAGCTGGCACCTGCTACTGTATCAACTCCAAGACTCTGATACTTGATTACATCTGCTTTGATTCTATCTATTGCAGTATCCCCTATGCCAGGAGTTTCTTCCTGCTGAAGGATTTTAACATCAACTATTTTTCCATTTTCATATTTGACACTGACTTTTATAACTCCATGTATTCCGGTACCTTCGCCTACAAAGGAACCTGGATCAGCTGCGACAGTTGCTGCAGATCCCTTATTGCCTGTAACTGCTGTTGAGGGCTCCTTGCTGCCTGCAGTTGTGCTTGCTGATGAAACTGCTGACACTTCTCCACTAAGTGTTAATACTTGTCCCGGGTAGATCAAATGCGGGTTTTTCAGCTTATTGACCTCCGCTAATTGCTGCCAGGTCAGATTGTACTTTTCAGCTATCTTCCAAAGTACATCCCCGGACTTTACTGTGTAGTTGCTGTCTGCAAACGTAGATGCCACATTGACAAATACAAGTACCAAAGCAAGCAGCAAACATACTACTTTTTTCTTCATAATCCATCCTCCTAGTAATATTATTAAAAATACAGCTGTGCTGTATTTTTATACATTATGACTTTTTTTTAACAAATGATGGCAAAAAAATATATAACAAGTAGTGAACATAAAATACCTAACTTAGTCACCAAAATTATTCTACTAGATATCCCTTCCGAAGTCAACATAAAATGGGAACAGGCCCAAAATATGAATAAGCAGAGGGAACCGCCTCAGTTGCTTTATCCACAATATGAAAATCGCTCTGCACCAACAACATTTTTGAATTTATACATCAGCCACGCCAATCAGTCGAATATTGACTGTGGAAACTACCTCTGCTAATATGAGGTTACAGATATTAACAGTAGAATTATCTGTATGAAGACCCTGGATAAAAAACTTCAGTAAATTTGTAACAATGTATATAAGGCCCTAATTAACTATATGGAAGGGCAACTACCGAACTACTGTGACCGGAACTTATAGGAGCATTTATGAACAGTATTACCAAAGATATATTCAAGGCAATCCACGAAGGTAAATGGTTGAGCATTGAATACAAAAACAAAGATGACAACATAACAAAGTACTGGATAGGAATTATGGATATCGACCTGAAGCACAAGTCGTTGATAGTGGATGGTCTTCATTTGTCAAAATACAGCTTGTGTAAACTCAGGATATACATTGATTCCGTATTATCATCTGCCGTTATTGAAGGTTCATATTGTAAGGTTAACCGGGAACTGGTCGACGACATAAGATTGAATCCCCATAAATACCAGAGTGTTTTTAACCATGCGGCAAACTTGAAAATTCTGAGTTATCTTATGGATTGCAATAGACTGGATGCTACCCCGTACAAATGCGAGTATTCATTGATTCAGCATTTTGACAGGGATTGTTTAAACACCGGAATACATCAATTAAGTGATGATCAATTTCAGGAGGTAGTTGATAATTTCCAATATAAAGCAACCAGCTTGGAAGCAAAAAAGAGGATCAAGCAGCTTTGCCTTAATGTATTAAGTATCAATACAAAAAAAGGTCTCTATGTTTTGGCATATAGAAAATTGAATCTTGATGTGGGAACAAGGATACTAAGACCGGATGATGAAATAACTATATGCCGGGAGTATACAATTGACGGAGAAAAACAAAGTATCCGCCAGTTTCTGGATGCAGAAGATTACAACTTGCTGGACGAGTTCTCCAAGAATCAGGAACTGATCAAAGATAGGATCACACAAGCAAATCCCCATATTAATGGTGTTGATGACATGCCTTACATGATTGCTGTCGGCATGGATGTCATACTTGATTTGGAGTATGAATATGAAGCTATTATTGAGATGTTCAACACTGACAGTGTTACTATACCTGTAAAGGCATTTTTCGGTGACCTGGTCAAACGCCCTGAGAGGAGGAAGAAATATCCCATAGTACTTCTGAATAAAAAGGTCAACATTGATCAGCTGCTGGCAATCAATAATGCGATGAAATATCCCATTGCATATATTCAAGGGCCTCCCGGGACCGGGAAAACCAATACCATTATCAATACAATAGCAACTGCTTTTTTTAATGAGAGGACGGTTTTATTTGCATCATACAATAATCATCCCATCGATAGTGTATTTGATGCTTTCCAGAACATTAGATACAAAGGGAAAAGCGTTCCGTTTCCAATCATACGTCTTGGCAATAATGAAAAAGTTGCTGAAAGTTTGGATTTCATAAAAAGCATTTATGAGAGTACAAAAAATATAAATATATATGATAAAACTCTCGAAAAAAATAGGGAAGATAAAATTGAAAGAACAAAAAAGCTTACTGCACTCTTGAAAAAACATGAGACGAGGCTTGATTTACTGGAACGCAAAGAAATTATCGAGAAGCTCTTGAACTCCTATCATCAATTAACCTTTCAAGCGGATCTTCAGGGCAGACAGCTCAATGAAATAAACAAGCAGCTTGACGAAATGGGCAAGGTAACGGACGAAGAGGCAATGAGTCTTCTTTCGGATGATGCTGATGAATTTTTAAAATATATATTTTATACTTCCGCTAAATATATAAAGAAGATTGATGAACCCAAAAACAAGGACTTGCTAGATATTATACATATAAATGACAAAGAGCAGCAGGTCAATAGTTTTAATAAATACTTAAGCAATGATGAAAATCTGAAGAAGTTTCTGCGTATCTTTCCTATCGTTGCAACAACCTGTATTTCAGCACATAAGCTAGGCGAGCCCAAGCAGTATTTTGATATGGTAATAATGGATGAAGCAAGTCAGTGCAATACGGCCATATCCCTGGTACCCATTATCAGGGGAGAGAATTTGATGCTTGTTGGTGACCCACAACAGCTGAATCCCGTCATCTTATTGGATCCAAAGTATAATGCTATTCTTAGGCAGAAGTACAATATTTCGAATGAATACGATTATATTGCAAATTCCATATACAAAACATATCTGGCTTGTGACGCAGTCAGTGATGAAATCCTATTGAGCTATCATTACAGATGTCACAGGAAGATAATTGAGTTTAACAACAAAAAATATTATAACGGAAAACTGAATGTCAAAAGTAATAGCGTTTCTGAGCAGCCTCTTGTCTATATGGACATTGAAGGCAATAGGACAGAATATAAGAATACCTCACCTCTTGAGGCAGAGCATATAATTGAGTATGTGAAGAAGAATAGGGACAAGAAAATCGGCGTGATCACTCCATTTGCAAATCAAAACAGATATATAAACAGCTTGCTGAAGGAAAACAGATTGACGGATGTGACCTGTGGAACGGTACATGCCTTTCAGGGAGATGAAAAGGATGTTATTCTCTTTTCCCTTGCTGTTACCGATCAGACAGGCACGGGTACCTATGAATGGCTGAAATGCAACAAGGAATTGATAAATGTTGCCACATCCAGGGCAAAGGATCAGTTGATCATACTATCCAGCAGCAAAAACCTGGACAGGCTGCACAAAAAAGACGGCGATGATGATATATATGAACTGGTCGAATATGTAAAAACCAAGGGTACTTCCAGTGTAACTGGCAAGACTGCCGCATCAAGGGCTTTGGGTGTTAAACCATACAGCACGGAGACCGAAGAGGCTTTTTTGCGAAGCTTGAATTTCGCATTGGATAATATCCTGTACAATAACAGGAAATGTACAGTTCATAAAGAAGTCAGCATCGCGCATGTATTTCAGGAAAACACGATCCATAATGATTTGTTCTATTCCGGTAGGTTTGATTTTGTTGTATATGAAAAGACATTTGGAAAACAGGAAATACCTATTCTGGCAATTGAATTGGATGGGAAGGAGCATGTCGAAAATGAGGTTGTTAAGGAAAGGGATCGCAAAAAAAGTGAAATATGCAGGCAGCATGGATTTGAATTGATCCGGATTGAGAATTCTTATGCAAGACGATACAACTATATCAAGAGTATTTTGATGAATTATTTTATTAAAAGCTGAATGACATAGTGCAGGCACTATTTTCCTGTAATTCAGGCCTGACCCCATTTTTACACTATTATGTCTTTCTATTGAATAATATGTCACAATTTGCTAATATCATTTGTATGCACCTTTAAAAAATGTAATATATAAATAACAGCTTTTAATAATATGAATTATGCACTATATGCAGAATTTTTAGGAGGAAGGCACTTGATCGATTTTAGCTTGGAAATAAGAAATGTACAGCCTATCAATATAGAGAGAGTGGAATTAAATCGGTACAGAATTAATGATAATATTAGAAAGTCTATTATTCTATATAATAAATCCATTATAGAGATAAAAACAAACGATTTGGACTTAGCCATAAAGGATTTGAAAAAGGCTTTACTCTGTAACCGGGGTTTTTCTGAAGCAATAAAGCTTTTAGGATTATGTTATGTTAAAAAGAAAGAATATAGAAGGGCAGAAAAAACTTTTAAAAAGTTAGCCAAATATGAAATCTATGATGTTTTAGCAAAGGAATATTTGAAAAATTTAATAATTGAAAGAACCATGTCTAAAACCATGGACGATATTACGAGAGTTAACACCAGTTTTACCAATAAAAATAAGCAACGTATTCCAACAAAACAATTAAGAAAAAGGATTATTATAGGATTCTCAGTCTTAGCTATTGCTGCGGTTGGTTTTGGTATAACCCATTGGGCTGTATCAAATCTTCAAAATGATTCGAAAAAAGCTGAGGTAGTCAATAAAGCAACTGATTCTGAGCAAAATGAAATTTTAACAGAAAAAAATGCTTTATTATATGAGAATTATAAAAATATTGAACAGGAACTAGATAACACGAAGTCTGAGCTGGATTACTACAAAAATAAATATGACGTATTATCAAAGCTAAATGAGGCTGAAAAAGCTTTTAGGGATGGAAATTACGAAGAAGCTGCAAATATGCTGTTAAATATGAAGAATATGCGATTTGATGATGAAACAAAAACCAAATTTGACAAACTGTGTGCAGACATAAAAACAAATGGGATATGGACTATATATAATGATGGCAATAGGTTATATAAGGAAGGAAAATATCAGGAAGCACTTCCAAAGCTAAAATTGGTTTCCGAATTTGAGCCGAATTTGGAGCTAATGCCCTGGATTATTTATCAGATAGGAGTATGCTACAAAGAAACCAATGATATTAATAACGCTCTTGCATTTTTTAAGGAGGTAAAAGACAAGTATCCAAATTCCAAATATGTTTCGTATTCCGAAAGAATGATAAATCAAATAGGAAATAATTAAGTCGGTAGGCCGGCAACTCTTAATTTTATAGTGTGTAGTGAAAGCAACGGGGATGGTTCGTTCTGCTTCTATAACAAGCAGAACGAACCATCCCTGTTGCTTTTCTTCAGCTATAGCTTTTCAAATTCTATCTCAAGCTGGTTGAAAGCCTTGTCCAAAAGCTCCTGGGGAATAAGACTGAAGCTATCCCCAAAGGATAGTTCGGATTTGCAGCCGGAGTTGTCTGTCTCCTTAATGTTTGTTACCAATGCAAGGTTGTACTTATCAATTATATCGGACATTATGCTTTCCACTATTTCCCTGGGGGCATCGAAATAGACATGAAACATATTGCAGACTGGGACAGCGGGAATGGTTCTGATGCCTTTTATCTTATTAAGCCTGAGAGCTGCAGTCAAAGCATGCTCCCAATATTTTTTCATATTTCCAATGCGTTTTTCCATATAGTATTTTGCACTGATGATGTAGGGATATAGGCTTATTAAATCACCACCATGCCTTCTTTTCCAAACCTTGGCCTGTTCAGTGAATTCGGAACTTCCGGCGAGCATAGCTCCGGCAATACCCCCCAGTCCCTTATAAAAGGATACATAAACACTGTCGAATAACCATATACATCAGCATCTATAGACGGATCCATATTCCGAAAAGACTCAATGAGTGCTTCTATATGCCTGTTTCCATGACCGGTAAGCTTATATTCGGCAGCTTTGCAAATATCACTATAAGATTTCGACATGGTAGTTTCCTCCTGCAAATTTAATATAGTTTCATTATAGCTTTTTTAACGTGACCGGGCACCTTAACTTATGGCTTCTTCCTGCAAGCTCTCCTTATACTGCAGCAAATACAGGTCATAGTACATTCCTTTCCTGTCAAGCAGCTCCTGATGTGTTCCCATCTCCCTCACCCTGCCTTTATGAAGCACTATTATTTTATTTGCATGTTGTATAGTGGAAAGCCTATGTGCAATGACAATAGTTGTGCGGTCTTTAATGAGCTTTCCGATTGCATCCTGAATCAGGATCTCTGTTTCGGTATCGATATTTGCAGTTGCTTCATCCAATATCAGTACTGAAGGGTCAAAGGCCAGTGCTCTTGCAAAGGCCAAAAGCTGCCTTTGTCCGGCAGAAAGTGTTGCACCTCTCTCCTTTACCTCTTCCTCAAAGCCGTTGGGCAGTTTCGATATGAATCTGTCCGCATTTACGAAACATGCAGATTCTATAATTTTCTCTTTTGATATGGAGGTATCATTAAGCCTGATATTGGTCTTTATATCACCGGTGAAAAGAAAAACATCCTGAAGCACAGTCCCAATCTGTGACCGGAGCTCATATTTGTCTACTTCCTTTATGTTTTTTCCATCTATCAGTATTTCACCCTTCTGTATATCATAAAGCCTGCCAAGCAGGCTGATTATAGAAGTTTTTCCTGCGCCTGTCGCACCGACGAAAGCAGCAGTCTCACCTGCATTTATCTTAAAGCTTACATCCTTAAGCACCCAATTTTCATCATCATAGGCAAACCATACGTTCTTAAATTCTATATCACCTTTTATCCTTCCAAGCGGTATTGGGTTGTCCGGGTTTTTGACGGTTTCCTTTTCATCCAGCAGTAAAAATATCCTTTCCGAGGATGCCATTGCCGATTGGAGGATATTGAATTTTTCCGACAAGTCGTTTATTGGCTGGAAAAACTGGTCCATATAATTTACAAAGGCAAACAGAACTCCAAAGGGCAATGTACCGGCCAGTGTTCTTGCGCCGCCATACCAGACAAGTGCAGCTAAAGCAAGGCTGTATATCAGATCCATGGAAGGTCTGAAAATTGCAAACACGAAGAGCTCACGCATGCTGGCCTGCCTGTGCTCTTCATTGATTGAAACAAACTCCCGGTATTTTGATTCGTGTTTGTTAAAAATCTGTATTACCTTCATACCCGAGATGTTTTCACTTAAGGTCGCATTGATTTTCGCGATTTTCACCCTGGTTTGCCTGAAAGCAGTTCTTGCATATGCCCTGTACAAATAAGTCGAAAAAATAACCGGAGGGATAGCCGTAAAGCTTACCAATGCAACTTTTGCATTCATTTTGAGCATTATTACTATAACACCCAGCAGAATCAGTATGTCCTTAAAAAGGTTTACAATTACCGCTGTATACATTTCATTCAAATTTTCCATATCGTTGGTAACTCTTGTTACAAGACGTCCAACAGGGTTCTTGTCAAAAAAGGACAGTGAAAGCTTTTGTATATGGGAATAAAGCTCTTGCCGCATATTATAGATTATCTTCTGGCCTGTATAGTTGAGCACATAAACCTGAATGTAGTTAAAAACAAAGCTCAAGCTTATTGTCAGCAGAAATATGATAGAGATTTTCAGGATACCCTGCTTGTCACCCTGTCTGAACAGCTTGTAATCAGCGCTGCTGAGAAGCTTGGCATTTAGCTTCCTGTTGCCTGAAACAACTGCAAAGCCGCTTTCTTCCTTTATTACCTTGAAATCCGCTTTTCTATTCTCCAAAGCGCCGCTTACAAGATAGAAATTCTTATCATACTGCAAAAGCTGTGCTCTTGGCCGGTTGCCGTCATTTTCCCGTACCATGGTTTCTCTGACATAGTATTTTCCTTGATATTCCATACTGGAATATGAGGGTTTGGTCTCATAAACAAGCATGGGTATATCATATGCTCCAATATGTTCATCTATCGCAACCTTTATCAGGTATGGCCTGGCCAAATCTGTTGCCGTTATCAGCACAAGAAGTATAAAGCATAGAACCAATTGCCCTATAAATGGCTTGGTATAAGTAAGCAATCTCTTCATCAGCCTCTTATCAAAAGCTTTACCCAAAGCTTCTTCTTCTCTGAAATTATTATCCATAGCCCATCACCTCACGCTTCATTCACAAGCTTTTCTTCAAGCAGCTGTTTTTGGTATATACCGTTGTACAAGCCTTGTTTCCGGATAAGCTCCTCATGAGTACCCCTCTCGATTATCCGCCCTTCATCCAGCACTATTATTTCGTCTGCATCCTTTATTGTGGATATCCTGTGAGATATGATTATCGAGGTTCTGTTTTTCATTATCCCTTTAAGTCCATGCAGAATCTTTTCTTCTGTCTTTGTATCTACTGCCGACAAGGAGTCATCCAGTATAAGTATCTTTGGATCCTTTGCAAGTGCTCTGGCTATTGATACTCTCTGCTTTTGCCCTCCGGACAGTGTTACACCCCTTTCACCAAGGATGGTGTCGAATTTTTGCGGAAACTCCATGATGTTGTCATAGACCTGTGCTGTCTGCGATGCACTTTCCACCTGAGCTTCACTCATGGTGGCACCGGCAAAAGCAATATTGTCTTTTATGCTGACAGAAAAAAGAAAGTTGTCCTGAGGGACATAGCCTATGTTTCCTCTAAGTACCTTTAGAGGTATATTGCTTATATCATAGCCCCCTACAAGCAGTTCTCCGGGATTTGTGTTGAAAAGTCTCATAATAAGGTTCACAAGAGTTGTTTTTCCGCTTCCTGTACGGACTATTACAGCGAGAGTCCTGCCTTCTTCTATACGTAAATTGATTCCTGATAACGCCGGTGCAGAGGCTCCCGGATATGTGAAGGTAAGGTTTCTAAACTCGATATGAGGGCTGTAATCCTCTATATCCAAGGTATCATTTCCATCAATGATTTCTGCTTCCGTATCAAGGATCTCATTTATCCTCTCCATGGAAGCCATGCCCCTCTGCAGTATGTTGATTACCCATCCCACAGCCA
>CAZUGK010000043.1:11675-17922 GCA_964619815.1 uncultured Clostridiaceae bacterium
AGAAGCCCAAGATAAGCTATGAAGGAAACATATTGCCCCAGAGATATTTCTCCGTCTATTACCATGGAACCGCCATATCCCAGAGCAATAAGAAAGCTGAGTGAGGCTACAAAGCTTACCAAAGGAAACATGGCTCCCCAGACTTTTATAATGTTCTCATATTAACCTCCCCTATTAAAAACACATAAAAAAAGCTTAAATGACCCACACAATATAAATTGTATTCTTTTGGAAGTTCAATTACAAGAACAAAAGAGTATAAATATAACACAGGATGGAGCATGCTTATTTCCAATATACTGTATGTGCATTTTGGACAAACAGCTTTTGCACCTGGCACTTAGTAACAGATATGGAATAATAAAGACGACCCAAAAGATGAATTATTATGATATTATGTTAATAACAAAATATAGGCTATCGCTTTGGTGTAATTTTTGTACACAAACGTCAAAGGAAAGGATGATGTAACGGATGGGAAAAAGATGTAGCAAAGGTAGCTTAATTTTTGTGTTTGTACTTATTGCCGTTGCAATGACTGTAAACGTTACGACTGTAAACCTTACATATGCTGATTCGGCTTTATCACAAAGCAATGAAGACATACCAAGCAAGTGGGCGAAAGCGGAAATCGATAAAGCAAAAGAAATCAATCTCCTTCCGGGAAATATCCTGGGAGACTACAGAAGCAATATCACCAGAGAAGAGTTCAGTGAGATTGCTGTGAATTTGTATGAAGCTTTGAGCGGAAAAGATGTTATGCTGCAAGGACAAGATCCCTTTACCGATACACAAAATCCTAAAGTCAGGATAGCAAATGCTTTAGGAATAGTAAAGGGTATAGGAGATGGGAAGTTTGCTCCCGATTACGCGATAACTCGTCAGGAAATCAGTGTGATGTTATATCGTACACTGCAAGTAGCAAAACCTGAATACGACTATTCAGGTTTGAACAAGTACATATTTGAAGACTATGATAGGATTTCATCCTGGGCACGGGAAGCAGTGGGTTATTTATATGGCATAGGTGTTACAAACGGAATTGGAGATAACCTGTTTGGCCCCAAGGGAAATACAACCAGGGAAGAGGCAATAGTTCTGGCAAAAAGAATGCATGACAAGGTTTTGGCAGCTAAGGGTAATTTAGTTGCGTCACGTGCTGGGACAAGCAGACAGGAAAGTGATATGAAATTAAAACTGGCGAAGCTTATAGTCCAAGAGATGGGCAAGCCCTATAAGTGGGGTGCAGCAGGACCTGACAGTTATGATTGCTCCGGGTTGGTATACTTCCTGTATGGCAAGCTTGGAATATCATTGCCAAGAGTAGCAAGCTCCCAGGCTGGAGCCGGGACTTATGTATCAAAAGAGAAACTGGCATATGGCGATTTGGTATTTTTCGCAAGGGACGGGAAGAATATAAACCATGTAGGAATATATGCAGGGGACGGTATGATGGTGCACGCTCCTCAAACAGGGGACGTGGTGAAGAAAACAACAATCATATCCGGGTATTATGCAAAATCCTATTATACGGCCAGAAGAGTTATAAACTAAGACTTGTGGTGCCAGGCGCAGAGATTATTAGGTTGTTAAAACTACTTAAAAGTACAGCCTAATAACCTTTGCATCTGGCACTCATTTGTTCTCTAAGTCTTAAAATCAAAAACACAAACATAGTATAAATTAGTCATTATGTTTAAATAAACTATATTTTGTGTGAAGGATTTAAGCGGAATGAAGAATGTTAATATAAAAAAGCTTTTTAAAAGTGAGTTTGTCGAAAATATCAAAATTTTAGCAGCTTCAATCGTACTAGCATATTTACTTATTTCATTATACTTTATGAATCATTTCTTTTTTAATACAGTAATAAATGGAGTAGATGTCTCATTAAAAGCCCATGATGGAGTAGATGATATAATTGTAAGTTATGTTAGGGATTACAAGTTGCAGCTAATTGAAAGAAACGGAAAAGTAGAAGAAATTACAGGACAAGATATAGGAATGCAATACAATAGAAAAAACAGTATTAATAAAATTCATAAAGTGCAAAGTTCGTTTAAATGGCCAAGTTCACTAATTAAAGAACAAAGATATTTTGTAAAAGATTTGTTCGTTTATAATAAAGAGAATTTGGAAAATAGAATAAATGAATTAAAATGTTTAAACAAAGATATTATAGAACCCCAAAATGTAAGCTTCAAGTATGCAAATGGCTGTTATGAAGCGATTAAAGAGATATATGGGAATAAGCTTCATAAAGGTAGGTTATATGAAGTTATAAAAATGAATGTATTAAAAGGACAAACAGAATTGGATTTAAATAAAAGCCTTTGCTACGAAGATCCAAAGTACACTTTGAATTCTGATAAAACTCCGCATACCAAGAATTTACTGGATAAGTATGTATCAACAAAAATCACTTATATACTTAGAAGCGAAAATGAAATATTGGATCAAAATACAATAAATCAATGGCTTAGTGTTGATGAAGACTTAGAAGTGGTAATAAACGAAGAAGCAGTTATGCACTATGTGCAAGAGTTGAGTAAAAAGTATGATACAGTTGGTGTAGCGAGAAAATTTAAAACATCTATAAATAAAATGGTAGAGGTCAAGGGCGGTTTTTATGGGTGGAAAGTAAATCGTGTTGCTGAAACACAAGCACTGATAGAAAATATTAGACATGGTGATGTACTTGAAAAAGAACCTATATATGCCCAAAAGGCTTTATACAGTGGGGAAAATGACATAGGCAATACTTTTGTGGAAATTAATTTAACGAGGCAGCATTTATGGTTTTATAAAGATGGGAAGCTTATAGCACAAGGGGCTATTGTAACAGGCAATCCCAACAAAGGAAATGCTACAACTGTTGGGGTCTATATGCTTAATTATAAACAAACAGGGTCGACTCTAAGAGGACTTAATTATGAAGCAGAAGTAACCTACTGGATGCCTTTTAACGGTAATATAGGAATACATGATGCTAGATGGAGACATTCTTTTGGTGGAAATATCTATAAGAGAAATGGAACCCATGGGTGCGTAAATGTCCCATTATACTTGGCTAAAAATATCTATGATAATATAGAAGAGGGAACACCAGTTATTTGTTACGAAGAGTAGAAATGTAGTTAAAATAGAGGTGTAAGCTTTCCATTATATTGGATTTATTATAAAATTGAGATAGTTGTTCAATACCATATAAATTAAAATCTACGTATGCTTGTGAAGGAGAAAAAATGTTTTTTAAAATTGAGAGAATCGAAAAAACTGTGAACGAAATAAAAAAACTAATTTACTCTGAAGCAACAGAAATTGATGCTTTACAAAGGAAAGAAGGGGATTATCGGGGGATAGAAGCTGTTGAAGCTGCTGAAACTCCTTGGGAATCCTTTGACCGTAGTGACCGTTGGATAGGAAAGAATCAGAGAAGCTGGTTTAGGGCTAAGCTTATTTTGCCGCAGGTGTACCAAGGGAAAAAAGTAATACTGCGCGTCGTCACCGGGAGAGAAGAGCAATGGGATGCCATCAATCCCCAATTTCTTATTTATGTAAACGGTGAGATTATCCAAGGATTAGATACGAATCATCAGGAGATTACCCTGACAGAAGCCGGAAAAGCAGGAGAAGAATTTCAAGTGGACCTTCACGGGTTTACAGGAATGGTAGAAGGGGAGATTATTGTAAATCTGGACTTATGGGTTCTGGACCCACGAATCGAAAAGGTATATTATGATTTGCAGGTGCCTCTCGAAGTGGCAAAGTTACTGGAAGCGGAGGATGAAAACCGCATCGCCATTCTCAATCATTTAACAGAAGCAATCAATTTGCTGGATTTTCGAAAGCCCTACTCCAAGCTTTTCTATGATGCATTAGAAAAGACAGAGAAGTATTTAGAGGATAAATTTTATGGGGAGTATTGCGGAAAGACTCACGGAACTGCAGCATGCGTAGGTCATACTCATATTGATGTGGCCTGGTTATGGACTTTAAAACAGACAAGGGAAAAGGTAGCAAGAAGCTTCTCAACAGTGCTGCGATTAATGGAAGAGTACCCGGAATATATTTTTAACGCCAGTCAGCCACAGCTTTATGAATTTCTAAAGGAAGATCAGCCTGATTTGTATCGGAAGGTAAAAGATAAGATTAAAAACGGGGTGTGGGAAGCGGAAGGCGCCATGTGGCTGGAGGCGGACTGCAATCTTGCTTCAGGGGAATCTTTGGTCAGGCAGCTTCTATATGGCAAAAGATTTTTCAAGGAAGAATTTGGAGTAGAAGATAAAATTCTATGGCTGCCGGATGTTTTCGGTTATAGTGCAGCCTTACCGCAGATTTTGAAGCAGTGCAATATTGATTATTTTATGACGACGAAAATCAGTTGGAATGAATACAATAAAATGCCTTATGATACTTTTATGTGGCAAGGGCTTGATGGAACAGAGGTACTTTCTTATTTCATCACCACTATTGATTATGAAACGGCAAAAAGCGGCGCAGCCAGAACAATTTATGAAGGGCAAATCAATCCGTCTCATATTAAAGGTGCATGGAGAAGGTATCAGCAAAAGAGTATCAATGACGAAGTCCTGGTCAGCTTTGGACATGGTGACGGCGGTGGAGGAGCTACCCGAAAGATGCTGGAAAATGCGCGAAGGCTTCAAAAGGCTATCCCTGGCTGTCCCAAAGTGGAAATGACTAATGGCCTTGACTTTTTTAAGCGGTTGGAAAAACGGGTTAAAGACAATAAGCAGCTTCCTAAATGGGTAGGTGAGCTCTATCTTGAATATCATCGCGGGACTTATACAACCATGGGTAGAAATAAAAGGTACAATAGGAAAGCAGAGTTCCTGTACCATGATTTGGAAATGCTGGCTGTGGTAAATGATGTGGCAGCAGGGAAGCATGAATATCCTAAGGAAGCCTTGAGAAAAGGCTGGAAGGTGATTCTGTTAAACCAATTCCATGACATCATTCCAGGCACTTCTATAGAAGAGGTATATCAGGAATCCCAAGCTCAATATGAAAAGCTGTTTGAAGAAGGAAAAACAACACATAACAAGCTATTGGAGGCCATTGCCGGCAAGATAAAAAATGAACAACTCTCTGTCGTGGCAATGAATACCCTGGGCCACAAAAGAAATGATCTGGTCTATGTAAATTTGGAGGGACTCTCCGACCAGGCTTATGCTGTTCTTTATGAGGGAGAAAAGCATACTTTGCAAAGGCTTGAAGAAGGAAAAGGGATTTTTTACGGAAAAAACATGCCGGGAAGCGGATATCGTACATATGTGCTTGTAGAAGAAGAGGGCAAAAGAGAAAATCAGCTGATAGTGAAGGAAGATCATTTGGAGAATCCTTTCTTTGTTATTAAGCTTAATAAAAAAGGCCAGATTGCTTCTATATATGACAAGAGGGCTCAAAGAGAAATCTTGCAAGCAGGAAAACTAGCCAATGTATTTCAAGCCTTTGAGGATAAACCTCATAAATGGGATGCATGGGACATCAATATTTACTATCAGGAAAAAATGTGGGAGGTCGATGAACTGGAAGAAATTGAGGTTGTGGCAGTGGGACCGGTCCGAGGAACTTTAAAGGTAAAATACCGCTATATGGATTCTGTCATTCTCCAATATATTCACATTTATCAAGATTTAGACCGCATAGATTTTGAAACAGAAATTGATTGGAAAGAGACCCACACCTTGTTGAAGGTTACTTTTCCGGTGGATGTATACACAAATAAGGCGACCTATGATATACAGTATGGAAATGTAGAAAGACCGACTCATTGGAATACAAGCTGGGATGTAGCCCGCTTCGAAGTCTGTGGACATAAATGGGCGGATATATCGGAGGAAGGCTACGGGGTCAGCCTGCTGAATGACTGTAAATATGGTTATGACATCAAGGACGGTGTTATGCGGTTGTCCCTGTTAAAAGCCTCTACATGGCCAAACCCGACAGCTGATAGAGAGAAGCATTTATTTACATATGCACTGTATCCGCATATCGGCAATGTAATGCAAGGGAATACCATAGAAATGGGATATCAATTGAATGTTCCGGCTGTCGGAAAACTCATCCCGTCACAAGGAGGAGATTTACCGGAAGCCTTTGGTTTGGTGGAGCTTGATCAAAGAAATATAGTTATAGAAAGCATCAAGGAAGCAGAAGACGATGATGCTATGATCCTTCGTTTATATGAAGCAAAGCATCAACGCTGCAAAGTGGCTATGAAGCT
>CAZUGK010000043.1:17944-26705 GCA_964619815.1 uncultured Clostridiaceae bacterium
GTAGAGAAAGTGTTCCTGTGCAATTTATTGGAGGAAAATATGGAAGAGGTACAATTGCACAATCATGTACTCACTTTTGAAATTAAGCCTTATGAAATCAAAACCTTTAAGGTAGTCAAGATGCCAGGGACATAGCATAAGCACATTTTGTTATTATTAAATAAACAAGCTCTTAAGTGCTGCCGCCGGCACAAACATGATGAAGGGAGATTTATACAAGGGTTGATGAACAAGAAAGGAATTATTTTTGACTTTAACGGGACCTTATTATGGGATACACACTTGCACAATATGGCCTGGGATAATTTTTTCAGGAAGTACGGTTTCTTTTTATCCGATGAAGAAAAGCACCAGAAGATGCATGGGCGCCTGAACAGAGAGATACTGTCCGAATTATTCGGTGACAGGTTGACTCAAGCTGACATAGAACGTTACAGCCTTGAGAAAGAATACGAGTATCAGAGGATGTGTACAGAGCTTAAGAATTTTTCATTAGCGGAGGGTGTGACCGAATTATTTGAAAAGCTTGAGGAGCGGAATATTCCCTTTGTGATTGCAACAGCTTCCGGAATTGAAAATGTTGAGTTCTACATAAGGTGGCTTAAGCTTGACAGGTGGTTTAGGAGGGAGCATATCATTTATAATGACGGCTCCATGCGGGGGAAGCCTTTTCCGGATTTGTTCCTGAAAGCAATAGAGGTTTTGGGAATAGACAGTAAAAATGTTATAATCTTTGAGGATTCGGTTTCCGGAATAAAAGCGGCCGAGGCATCAGCTGCGGGGAAGATTGTTATTGTTGATTCAAATAATAGTGGTTATAAGGTATGGGAGGGTAAGTATCCGATTATCAGGCATTTCAACGAAGTCAAACTGGATTGGCTTGAAGATTAGTAAATTACATGCCAGGTACGGAATATAAGAACATATTGTCTTAATTGCGATACAAAAGTTCTTAGATACATTACTTGGTACTCATATGTGTACAGATATTTGTTATAGCAAGGAAATTTCCACTACATATAAACCAAATAATACGGATGCGGCAATTAATCGAAAATATCGGCTAAAATATAAAGTATGCATTTTATCATGTTAAATTATGGCCGCACACATAAAAATACAGGGCGACATCACTTTGAATGCAATTTTATAAAGAAAACCATAAGTGGTATATTAAACATAAAAGAATAATTATTTTGATGTTTTAAATAAAAACCAATAAAAAATGATTTCCATTTGATGACTGGAACTTTTTCTGTAATGCGGATTTGACGACAATTAGGTTAAAATAATTGTTTCAATGTGCAATGCATGGAGAAATCAATTACTTTAATCCTTGCCAGCCGTTAAACCCTGATGGAATCCGAAGCATTCCATCAAGCTTTGTCACAAATTCCAGCCTAATAAAAGTGAAGGGAAGAAAAGTAAATGGAAAAAAGTAAAATGGCTTATTTAATACTTAAGAATTTATACAATGGAAAGGCATTGTCCCACCAGGAGCTTGGTATAAGCAAGAAGGAATATGCTGAAATACTGGATCTGATGCAAAAGAAGAATTTAATTGCAGGCGTGAAAATAACAAACCTGGATCCGCAAAGACTACTGATAAACAGTCAAAACGCTGAGATAACAGTACCGGGGATTAATTATCTGATGGAAAATACTATCCCTGACCGTGAATATAAAATGCTGGTTTCGATTGATGAAATAGCTAATGGAATAGAATTAAGTACAACAGTGGATATAAAGGGTGAAAAATATAAATACAAAAAAATATTCTCCAAGCCCCTTGCTGAAATTGATATTGAAACTGAAGCTTTCGCATTGGCTGCAGAAGGGTTAAAAAGAGAGAAGGAAAGCAGAAAGCATGCTGTTTGAAATAAAAGCCATTTGGAATTGCTCCGAATGGCTTTTGAATTATTGTGCCGATTACAAGTATGTTGCAAAGAATGCTTATTGGAATCGTACAGTCGGACTAAGATTATGATGAATTAATTAACTGTCTTTTATCAGTATAGCAGGTATATACAGGCACTGAATTACCTTAATTCGGATATTTTAGTAATGAGGTGATTTTATGCCAAGAGAATTACATGATCATTTGTTTAGCGGAAGAACAACAATAGATGACCAGCATCGGCACAGGTTTATGGGTACTACCAGCGACGATCCGGACACCCCCAGGCACACTCACATAATGGCCGGCAATACTGATTATAAGCAGGGACACAGGCATCGTTTCAGGACCAGAACAAGTCCGCCCATACCCTATAGAGGAGGCCATATACACTATTTTTACGCTGTAACATCAAGAGATGACGGACATGTCCACTATATGTTCGGTTATACCAGAGTACACAGGGATGACGGTTATGGAATATATTGGGATTACTTTGGGATTGAACCGGAGCAAATGGATAGTTTTGAAGAATAAAAACAGGACAGAGATGGAACGGACAAGGGAACAGGTGCTCTGTTCTTAATGCAATTATATGTAAAGAATAAGGTCAGGCTTTCAATCATGCCTGGCCTTATTTTTTACATATGTAAAACAAGTTATAAGTCAGATAAAAGCATTTAGTCAGGACTGAGCTATATGAGAAAGCGATTTAATGCGTATACCAGCGTCTGCAGTTCCGATAAAGTTATCAACCATCCTGTCAGAAAGACGGATTCTGAGAGTATTTGCATAAGCTTTCACCATGGTTTTCTTGATGTCGTTGGGCACAGCTTCTTCATTCATCCTTGCAACAAAATTGGCAATAAGGTTTACTCTTTCTTTGAATTCAATGATATTCATGATTGCCCCCCTCCGAATTAAATATATATTATATTTAATTCGGAGGCCGGAAATAAATTCCGGGATTATTTTTTATGTGAATTATGACAATTGATGTGATTTTTTCCATATATTATGGATATTAACAATTATGATATACAAATATAATACAGGTGAGATATTAAAAAGCAGGCAGGGGTTTACTTCTCTGCTGCTCCAAAGCAAACCCGCCATTTTACCTGTGATAGCAGCAAAATCCATTAAATACATCCCCTCCATTAATAATATTGGTTTTTCCATGGAAAAATTAATTTATGTAAAAGCTTAAAGCTTTCACAGCATTATTAACAACCTTTTGTGTCCCAATCCAATAAAGTTGAAACAGCAAAGTGGAGCAGCTCCGGGCTTCTGTGAAACAAATCCTCTTTTAAAACTCTTTCCGTGAGCTTGTGGTATTCCTTGCCCCATGGCCCTATGTTTATACAAGGAACAGACAGGTCTTCAATCTCCTCAATGGGTATGGAGTAAAGAGAGCCGAACAGCGGCATACTTCCTTCAAGGGTTTCCGCTATTACCTTGGAGTTCTTGATTGACGTATAGCTTAAATCAGAAATACCCGTAAAAAAATATTCCCTGGTGTACTGTTGATCGAAATGCTTCTGTGAATACTCCATGATGCAATTTGACAAATTTCTGGCTTTATCGCTAATGCCGCTGATATACATATTTGCAACATTGGGATAATATGGAGGCGCCAGACCGATGACAACTCTTGGAGATAAATCATTGATAAAATCATAAACAGCTTCAACAAGGCAGAAATTGCTTTCAATCATTGAAATATCACCGGCTTGCACTTTTTCTTTAATATCCTTCAGAACCTCATTGTACTTGGCTTTGAAGGTCTCACCATAATCCGCATATGCTTCATCATACAATTCTTTAAAGGTCACTACTTTAGCTTTCCATGGCAAAGGTTCAAAGGGCTTGTCCATTCTTTCCCGGTAGATTTTATATTTTTCGTTCATATCCTTGATTAATTCCGTGAAAGCGTCGATACAAATTTCTCGTATGGACTCCAACATGGAAGTAGGTTCCCCGTTCAAGGTAAGAATACTTAAGCATCCCCCTGCACTTGGAGGCAGTGATACATCATAGCGGTTCTTTCTTTCCTTGAAGTACAGCCATGAAGGCGGGGGAGAAGCTTCATTTCCGATAAAATCTGAAAGCTCCAGGTTAAGTTCGGTTTTACGCGCTATTTCTGCAAGCAGGCTTACCGGGTTGAAGCCTTCAAAAACCTTTCCTACATGAGACAAAAAGCCTTTGACATAAAAAAATGGCATCATCTTTCCGACTGAACCTTCAGAAAGTACTCCAACATCCTTATTTGCTCTTTGATGCGGCTCTGAATTTATCATCATTAAATAATTGAGGCTGTACTTTTCTTTCAATTCCTTTAATAATAAAACAGCACTCAACATGCCGGCAGAAAGATTTTCTTCATCCGGTACGGAAATAAGCAGGATATTGCCATAAAGATCCTCAAGCTCTGAATATCTTTTCAGCAATGAAAGCTGAATAGATCCGCCGCCCTTCATATCTGCCGTTCCTCTGCCGAAGATGTAAGCTCCGCTTTCAAGATCATTTCTTGCTTCTGCCTGAAGATCATCCTTTATTTTCACCAGTTCTGCTTCGAGCTCTTTGGGTGAATAGGCGTAAGGCTTAAGGGTTTTATAATCCTCTATACCGACTACATCGTAATGATGCATGAGAATGACGGTGTCATTGCCTTTCCCTTTCACTAATCCCCAGCATACGGACCGGTTAAAGGTATCGTTTTTGATTTTATATGCGCCGAATTGATCAGGTTTGCTCTTAAAGTAAGCCATGCTGCTGAAAAAGTTCATTAAAAAAGCTTCTGCATCCCGTTCACGTTCAGTAAAAGTATCACTTCTTACTTTTACATAGGAGTAAAAGATATCTTCAATGTCCCTGTCAATTCCTTTTAGCACTGAATTTTGCATTTTATATGCCTGCCTTCCTTAGTAATGATTGATAATTAAGTTCATCATCGATATTTGAAAATTGTTAAATAATATACAATATATAATATATAATATATTGCACAAAATATATTATATATACCGATGGCAGAAATGTCTATACTATCTGCGGAAATTTTCTGTAAATTGTAAATGTTGTTAATAGTTGGATTGTTGATTGAAAAATAACAGAGTTATTGTTATCATATATAGTAGCGATGCGGAGGTGAAGGTATGAATAATTATAAGTCTTTGAAGGATATTGTATATGATTATATAGCTGAAAAAATCAATGATGGAAGTCTTACTCGTGATAAAAGAATAGATGAACAGCTTATTTGCAAAGAGCTTAAGATAAGCAGGACTCCGGTTAGAGAAGCACTTATCCAGCTGACAACAGAAGGCTATCTTGAGAATCTGCCAAGAAGAGGCTTCATTGTCAGGGGCGTAGATGAAAAGAAAGCCATGGATCTATATATAATAATAGGCAGGTTGGATGGTCTGGCAGCAGTCCTTGCCATGGATTACATAACTGATAAGGAAATTACAATGATGAATATACTTGTAACATCAATGGATCAGGCAATTGAAAGCAATGCACCCGATATCTATTATAAGCTCCAGATTGATTTTCATAATATTTACATAAATCTGTGCAAGAATGAAGAACTTATAAGGCTATTGAACCAATTAAGGAAGAACTTTATCAGACAAAGATATTCTGATGAAGAGGAGGGCAAAGGAAAGGCAGATATCTCAGCATTATTGAGAAGAATAAATGGTGAGCATAAAGTGATGGTTGAAATTTTTCAAAGAAAAGATAAAAACGAGATTGAAAGATATATCAGAGATGTACATTGGAAAGTTGAAAACGCAAAATTTGACTCATATTAAAATAGTAAATTCAATACTTTCAAGCATACGGCGGGTAAGCGAAAGTTAGTTAATAAAATTACAAAGGATACTTGACGTTTTGGTAAATTTATGTAATAATGTATAAAAGTGAGTATGCTTGAGCAGGTACCTGCAAGCAGCATAGGGATTATGCAAATCCTACACGAACGGCTACAACCCTTCGGAGTCACTATTGTGAGTGATTCTGCGGGGTTTTTATATTTTTGGAGGTGAATTGAGATGTCAGATTTTACAATCAGGCCGGTAAAAATTGAAGATGCAGCGTTCATCAATGAAATAAGGAGAATGGATGGAGTAAGGGAGAACATTCTTGGAATAATTAGTGAGCGGGCTGCAGTGTCAGAGGATTTTATCAGGGGCTTGTCAGAAAACGACCACTTGCTTGTGGCTGAAGTTGAAGATAAAGGGGCAAAGAAGGTAGTCGGTATGATAGGTATGAATGTCAATAGAAATCCCAGGCTAAGACATTCGGCAGGCATCGGTATCATGGTGCATACCGATTACCAGGGAAGGGGAATCGGAACGGCACTGTTCAAAAAAGCGATTGACATTGCAGACAACTGGCTTATGCTTGTCAGGCTTGAACTTGGTGTTTTTGTTGAAAACGAAAGGGCAGTCAAGCTGTACCAAGCTTTAGGATTTCAGATAGAGGGAACCAAGAAGTACGCCGCCATCAGGAACGGGCAATATGCAGATGAGTACATTATGGCAAGGTACAATATAAAATGAGATAAATGATCCGGTATCAGGCATCTATGTCATTATAGGTACACCAATGTATTGTTTTATTAGGGATTACTATATAGAATAGAGGTGTGTGTGTTGTTTAAGGATTTGCCGGGAAATGTTAAGGTGAGATTGTTTACATCCTTTTATACAAGAATTGTCAGCGTGTCTGTCATGCCCTTCATGGCATTGTTTTTCTCGGACAGCTTGGGTAAAGTTTTTGCTGGGACGTTTCTATTGATTACTACACTAGCCAGCTTCATTTTCAGACTCTGGGGCGGTTATATTGCAGATAGGACTAAACGAAAAAAAGTGCTGGTTGCATCGAATATTTCCGGCTCAGTACTGATGGTATTAATGACAATATGCTTACTTCCTTCCAATGATTTCATCTACGCATTTTCAGCCTTATATCTGATTTGGAGCATAGTAACCAGTATGGGCGGTCCGGCTATGAACGCCCTCATCCTTGACTCCACAGATGAGGAGAATCGAAAGAAAGTTTATGTTATTAGTTATTGGCTGGATAATGTCTCAATATCCGTGGGCATCGCTTTAGGGGGCCTAATGTACAAAAATCATCGAGTGGAGCTGTTCGCACTGCTATCCATGGCGTTAATTGTCACTACCTTGATATATATGATTTTCTTGAAGGATAATCAAGTGAATCTTTTGGAAAGGAAACATATCAACCCATTTCGGGATATACTGTCAAACTATGCGACTGCTGTTCGGGACAAGAAGTATCTGAAGTATGTTATAGGACTGATATTCTTCTTTTCGGCAGAGTTTGCCGTCTCAAATTATATAGGTATTCGGTTGAAGGAGACATTCAATACTGTGAGCCTTTTCGGATTACAGATTGACGGGGTGCGGATGATGAGTGCTATTACCATTGAAAACACTTTGATAGTTATTTCTTTTACCTTTCTGATCAGCTCTCTGATGGAGCGGATTTCAAAACCAAAGGCTTACTTGCTCGGAATAATGTTTTATGGGTTAGGTTATGCCGCGTTGAATGTGGTTAACACCTGGTACGGAGTGTTGATATTCGGCTTGCTGGCAGTGATAGGAGAACTGACCTGCGTACCTATCCACATGACAGAACAGGCGAAGCTTATTCCTGATGATAAAAGAGCTTCCTACATGGCTTTTGGATCATTATCCTTCAGTGGAGGAGACATGCTTGGCCGGTTCGGCATTGTTCTGGGGGCATACCTCATAGCGCCCATGATGGCTGTATACACAGGATTAGTCGTGACTCTGGGGGCGTTCCTGGTTTATACCTCATTTTTCAGCGGAGAGTCAGAAAGTATTAAAGGAATAGGTGTCAATCAAGATGCCTAGAATGAATTGAGCCGGATTCAAAAATTACGTGAAAAACCTTGTATTGATATAAAGGAGACAAAAGCAATGAATTATGAAGTAATAGAAAAAAGCAGCAAAAAATATATTAAATGCGTTTCCGCTGAAATGCCGCTGCATACGGAACAGGATGCACTGGACCTTGTTGCAGCATGTATTGAAAATGATACAAATCTGATACTGCTCCATGATGAAGCAATTTCCGGCGATTTCTTCAAGCTTGGAACGGGCTTGGCGGGACAAGTGCTGCAAAAGTTCATAAACTATCATATAAAAACTGCAGTTATCATAAACGACGAGCAGAAAATCAAAGGGAAATTTAAAGAATTGCTTGCTGAATCCAATAAAGGAAATGATTTTAGGGTATTTGGAAACATCAACGAAGCTGAAAATTGGCTTTTAAACTAAAAGGTTAGGTGCCACTTTTAATTTAATGAGAGTGAAGGGATATCTCTAATGGATGTCCCTTCACTTTAAATCTAGGTTTATAAAAGATGTAAATTATGCCAATTCATGTTAACTAACGCTCCCGTTTGCTTAATAAGTACCTAAGTATTCTGTTTCAAGTTCTATCTCTTTGACTTCCTTATCGAAATAGACTTTATATGCCTTAGCGTTGGGTCTTGAACTTACTATTTTACTAACCTCTTCTTCAATGAAATGAATAGCAACACCATCATCTGCTGCTAATCCAGGTTTTATTTTATTAGAAGCCAAAAGTTCATGATAGGAAGGTCTTCTATTCGCTTCTCCATCGTAATGTGGGCAATTACTACCTTTTAAAAAACCTAAGCACTTTAGTGGTTCAAGTTCATCACCATATGAATCAGTAACCCCTTCTTCAAACCAGCAAATGGAACCTGCACTGATACCAGCTAATAATATTCCTTGTTTCCATGCCTTTCTCATTATCGAATCTAGTCCCCATTCTTTC
>CAZUGK010000043.1:26715-27826 GCA_964619815.1 uncultured Clostridiaceae bacterium
TTTCCATAAAGCTAATAAATTCTTTGTGTTTCCACCACCAACATAAATGATATCTTTTTCTAATAAAAATCCCTCTAAATCTCTTGTAGGTGGTTTATATAATGATAGATGTGAAGGTTGGCATTTTTGTTTTTCAAAGAAGTCATAAAACCATTTTATGCATATATCAGAGTCTCCACTTGCAGTAGGCACATAACAGATTTTGGGGTTTATTTTACCAGACTGGTTAAGGATATATAAATCTAACAACGGATTCTCTGGTTCTGTAGAGAACCCACCACCTCCAAGAGCAATTATCTGGCGCATGTCTCCTGCTCCTTTCAAATTAGGCTTAATAATTATGGTTATTTCTACTTAAGCAATGATGATTCCTTCTTTTGTGATAAGTGTCAGGTACGCAGGTTATTAGGTTATTTATGCGAATGTGAAAGTATAGCCTAACAACTTCTGCACTTGGCACTTAGTAGTAGTCAAAAATTTACAAAAATATTATAATAGTTTTTAAGAAGCAATGCCGTTGATATTCTCAGGTTACGAATTTTACTATAAACATTTAAGGAGATATTACAAATGGAACTAAACGAAATCATGGACGAACTAAAGTCCCTTGGTACCGAGCGTACGAAAAAAATTTACATGAGCAATGGTGCTAAAGAGCCTGTTTTTGGCGTAACCATAAGCGCTATGAAGCCGATTTTTAAGAAAATAAAATACAATCAGCCTTTGGCAGAGCAGCTTTATGCAACAGGAAATTATGATGCCATGTATTTAGCTGGCATGATAGCAGAGCCAAAGAAAATGACCGAAGAAGATTTTGACCGATGGATAGAAGGCGCTTATTTTTATATGATTTCGGACTTCATTGTGGCAGTCACCCTTGCCGAAACGGATATTGCCTTTACTGTTGCCGACCGTTGGATTGGTAGCGGAAAAGAATTAAAAATGTCGGCCGGTTGGAGTTGCTACGATTGGCTATTAGGCACTCGTAAAGACATTGAATTTGACAAGAACAAACTTTTAGCAATGCTAAGTAAGGTACGTGACACGATACACAATCAGCCAAACCGTACTAAATATGCTATGAACAATTTTATTATGGCGGTTGGTATTT
>CAZUGK010000044.1:0-27635 GCA_964619815.1 uncultured Clostridiaceae bacterium
TCTCATTCGAATGCAGCGGTGTCAATTCCTGCAGTACATTGTACTGAAAGATGAGAGAGGAATGTTTGTATAAGCATATACATTGGCCTCTTTCGTATGAAAGAGGCCTTTAATATTTTAAGAAGCAAAAGAGGGATTCATATGAGCACAGAAAACGTAAGAAAATACTTTACAGACAGGGGACTGAAGGATCCGATATTCGAATTGGAGGAAAGTGGGGCCACAGTGGAGCTGGCAGCAAAAACAATCGGAGTGGATCCGGCTTTGATAGCCAAAACCCTTTCCTTTAAGGTGAGGGATAAATACATACTTATAGTTACAAAGGGAGATGCAAGGATAGATAATAAGAAATACAAGCAGTACTTCGGTGTGAAGGCTAAGATGCTGGAGCATGATGAGGTGGAAGAGGTAACAGGCCACCCTGTTGGAGGGCTTTGCCCTTTCGGTTTAAAAAAAGAGCTTGAAATATATTTGGACACCGCGATAAAGGACTTTGATTATGTCTACCCGGCTGCAGGCTCAAGATATACCGCTTTGAAAATATCACCACAGGAGCTGGAACTGCTTACAAGCGGAACCTGGACCGATGTGTGCCAATAGGACTGATGCAAAACTGAATAAAAGCTATCAAGAGAGGTGGAGGGAAGGGCCCTATGAAACCCGGCAACCGGCAGTATTGCAAGGTGCCAATTCCGGCAGTAATAGCCTGAGAAAGGTATACTGAAAGATAGATTTGTGGGAATTACCTCTTCTGTTTTTCAGGAGAGGTTTTATATTATAAAAAATATACCAAACAAAAATAAATATACAATAAAGAGGAGCATATCAGCTTTGATATTAGACTGCTTTTACTTTATGCAACAATATTAATAAATGGCCATTTTCTCTGGAAAAAAGTAAATAGATAGGAGGTATATTACATGAAAAATCTTCTGAGAACCAACCGATGTTGTAATTATGACGAGCGAATGTGTTACTGTCGAATGTTCAGCAAATAAATCGTTAATATAGTTTAAAAACTTAAAAAATCAAAAAAAGAAAGAGGTATTTTATCATGAGCAATAAAAATTATAAATTCGAAACATTGCAGCTTCACGTCGGACAGGAACAGCCCGATCCCGCATCAGATGCACGTGCAGTACCAATTTACCAAACCACATCCTATGTATTCAAAAACGCAGCACATGCTGCTGCCCGCTTTGGCCTTGCTGACGCCGGCAATATCTACGGCAGACTTACAAATTCCACACAGGATGTATTTGAAAAAAGGATTGCAGCTCTCGAAGGCGGCGTTGCTGCACTTGGTGTAGCTTCAGGTGCAGCTGCTGTTACTTATACCATTCAGAATCTCGCACAGGCAGGCGGTCATATCGTATCCGCCAAGACTATTTATGGCGGCACCTACAACCTGCTTGCACACACGCTGCCGCAGTACGGTATTACCACTACTTTTGTGGATCCCTATGAGGAAGGTGCATTTGAGGCAGCTATTAAGGAAAACACAAAGGCAATATTTATTGAAACCCTTGGTAATCCCAATTCAAACATCATCGATATTGAAAAGGTGGCAGCAATTGCACATGCAAATAAAATCCCGCTGGTCGTTGACAACACCTTCGCCACTCCCTATTTGGTGCGCCCGATTGAATATGGTGCAGACATTGTTGTTCATTCCGCTACGAAGTTTATCGGCGGGCATGGTACAGCCATTGGCGGCGTTATCGTAGACAGCGGTAAGTTCGATTGGGAAGGTAGCGGTAAATTTGCGTCGCTGACCGAACCAAATCCGAGCTATCACGGTATCAGCTTCACCAAAGCAGTTGGAGCTGCGGCATTTGTTACGAAAATTCGTGCTATCCTGCTTCGTGATACAGGTGCTGCAATCGCTCCGCTTCATGCATTCCTGTTTTTGCAGGGTCTTGAAACCTTGTCGCTTCGTGTAGAGCGTCATGTTGAGAATACCTTAAAGGTTGTAGAATATTTGTCTAAACATCCGCAGGTTGTAAAAGTAAACCATCCGTCTTTGCCCGAAAATGGCAACAAGGAATTGTATGATAAATACTTCCCTAACGGTGGCGGTTCTATATTTACCTTTGAAATCAAGGGTGATGATGAAACAGCAAAGAATTTTATTGATCATCTGGAGATTTTCTCCCTGCTTGCCAATGTTGCTGATGTTAAGAGTTTGGTAATTCATCCTGCTTCCACAACGCATTCACAGTTGTCTGAGGAAGAGTTATTTGACCAAGGCATCAAGCCAAACACAATCAGACTTTCTATCGGTACAGAACATATCGATGACATTATTGCTGATCTTGAACAGGCTTTTGCAGCTGTTTGAAATGGTATAGAATAAAGGAGAAATGAAAAATGAAATTATTAAAAAAAGCATTGGTTATAGTTCTTGTGCTATCTATAGTGGCCATAACATTAACAGCATGCGGAAGCACATCAACCAATGCAAATAATACAGAATCAACCAATGCAAATGATACAGAATCAACAGAAACGTCAAGTAAGGAGGCACCCGTTGTAGTTAAGGTTGGTGTTGTCGGTGAAAACAACGAGCAATGGGAAGTTATCAAAGAAGAGCTGCTAAAAGAAAATATCACATTGGAACTCGTTAAATTTGCCGATTATACTCTGCCAAATCAGGCACTTGCAGATGGCGAAATCGACTTGAACGCTTTCCAACACTACGCTTACCTTAATAATGAAATTGCTACGAAGGGCTACAAAATCACTCCTATCGGCAACACCCTCATTGCACCTCTCGGTTTGTATTCCAAAAAGGTAAGTGCTGTATCTGAAATCAAAAAAGGTGACAAAATTGCAATCCCCAATGACGCTGTCAACGGGGGCCGTGCACTGAAGATATTGGAAGCTGCGGGATTGATCACAGTTGATGCCGGCAAAGGCTATTCTCCGACTGTCAGCGATATTACATCCAATTCTTTAAATCTTGAAATTATTGAGGTCGATGCGGCGCAGACCGCCAGTCTGCTTCCCGATGTTGCAGCCTCCATTATCAACGGTGGGTTTGCGGTTGATGCAGGGTTTAACCCCGCAAAGGATTCCATTGCGCTTGAAAAAGTTATCAGTGGCACGGATAATCCTTTCATTAATGTGATTGCCGCGAGAACAGCCGATAAAGACAAAGAAATCTACAAAAAGGTGGTAGACGCGTACCATACTGATGCGGTTAAGAATGTTATTGAAACCGCGTATAAGGGCGCTTATCTGATTGCCTGGTAAGATCCCCGACGCGTTATAACGAAACGGAGTGAGGCTATATGAATATTTTATCTGAGGTTGCAAGAGAAAAAGAATATCTAATTTCTGTCAGAAGACATTTACATCAATATCCGGAGCTCAGCCTAAAAGAATTTGCAACGGCGGCGTTTATTGAGCAGCAGCTTGATTCGTTTGGGGTAGCCCACCGTAGAGTTGGAGAAACAGGCGCTCTTGGAATTATTACAGGTAAGCGCAGCGGAAAAACAATTTTGCTCCGTGCGGATATTGCTGCGCTTCCTATCGAAGAGGAAACGAGCCTTCCTTTCAATTCACAGACCGCAGGCGTGATGTGATGCACGCTTGCGGTCATGATGTGCACACAGCATCGTTACTTGGCGCAGCGAAGGTGTTGCAATCTTTCCGCGACACCTTTGCCGGCCGAGTGCTGTTAGTTTTTCAACCTGCTGCAGTAAATTTGACATTGACGAACAGGCTTTGCTGATTGCGGCAAGTCTACATATAGAATATACATTATCGATTTTGGGGAGGTATGATCATGAGTAAGAAAAACTTATCTACACAGTTAATTCATACAGGCGATGGGCAAACTTATAAGGATATTGCCAAATCGGCTTCTGTACCAGAGGTTCTTCCAATTTATCTGACTTCTGTTTTTGCCTTTGACGATGTACCATCTGTAGACGCCATCTATGAAAAGCAGGCAGATGGTTATGTGTATTCCAGAATGAGCAATCCCAATACAGATGCCGCAAGTTCCATTTTAGCAGCAGCAGACGGAGGAGACGGAGCACTTGTATTCTCCTCGGGAATGGCGGCGATTACAACAAGTATTTTATCCTTTGTGCAGACCGGTGATCATATCATTTCCTCACCTGTGTTATACGGTGGGGTATATGATTATCTTTCTAATGAATTAAAGCGGTTTGGTGTTGAAGTCACATTTGTCAACTTTATAAATGATGATATTGAAAAATATATCAGACCGAACACAAAACTAGTTTATACAGAGACCATTTGCAACCCGCTTATGGAAGTTCCGGATATCCCCAAGATAGCAGATATTGCACATAGACACGGACTGAAATTTTTTGTAGACAACACCTTTGCTACGCCTGTTGTTGCTAAGCCAATTTTTCTGGGTGCAGATGCTGTATTGTACAGCGTTACCAAATTTATTGGCGGTCACAGTGATATTGTTGGCGGCGCTGTGGTCGGCAGTAAGGAAATTATCACAAGGATAAAGCGCTATCAAGTTCTTTATGGTGCAATATTAGGTTCTGTTGACAGCTGGCTGTTGGTGAGGAGCCTGCGCACACTTGATTTGCGGGTGCAAAAGCATTCCGAAAACGCCCTAAAGGTTGCGACCTTTTTAGAATCGCATCCTAAGGTAGAAAAGGTGTTTTATCCCGGTCTTGAATCATCACCAGACCACGAAAGAGCAAAAAATCAATTTGAGCATGAGCGTTACGGCGGTATGCTCAGTGTTAATTTGAAAGGCAGTGAGAAAGAGGCCTCCACACTGATAAAGGAATTTGAAACAATCAGGTTTGTGCCGAGTCTTGCCGGAACGGCAACAACGGTTTCATATGCGGCAAAAACATCCCATCGTTTTTACAGTAAAGAAGAGTTGGATGAGGTAGGTATCACATTTGGTCAGCTTCGTTTTTCAATCGGTTTAGAGGATTCGGACGATATTATCAGAGAACTTAACGCAGCACTTGAGAAAATATAATTTGGAGGATTGTTTATGAAAGCAGCGGAGCGTGCTGAACTTAAGAAAAAAATCAAACGTGAAGCAAAGAAGCTGGGAATTAATCTCATCGGATTTGCAAATGTTGAGCGTTGGGAGAATGCCGGAGAAATTAGCCGAGAATATTTTCCGCAGACCATATGGCCGTGGAGCAAAACAGTAATTGTGCTGGCCGTGCAAATTTTTCTGCCAATGATTGAAACAACACCCTCTGTTGTTTACTCGGAGCTTTATAATACCACCAATCGAATACTTGATGAAACAGCATATAAAATTGCGAACTTCATTAATACTTTGGGGTACAGAGCATTTTTCTTCCCACGCGACTGCTACGGTGATATTTCGGTGCTGACCAAAAAGCCTGAAGCAGCGTTTTCACATGTAATTGCAGGAAAATATGCGGGACTTGGCACAATTGGTTTTAATCATACGTTGATTACCAGGGAATTCGGTCCGCGCATACGTCTTGTTTCTGTCATTACCGATGCCGAAATTTCACCCGACCCGGTGATAGAAAAGGATATCTGTATCAATTGCCGTCTGTGTCAAAAAATGTGCCCGACAAAGGCGTTTGCAGAACGCAGTGACCGATTGGCGGCAGATATGGACAAACAAAAATGTGCAGATTATCACCAGCAGTTAAAAAACGAATTTCGATATCCATGCGGTGTTTGCACAGCGGTATGCCCCATTGGAGAGGATCGTAAAATTTATGGCAAAAGCTCCGTATCGAAAGAAGGCATTAAACATTGTCAGAGCTTTGGCTCGCGTAATGCAGTTGACTGACAGCATTTGTCAGTGAAGCTGTTTTATAATAGGGAAAAGCATGGAGCAGATGCTTGATTAATTTAAAGGAGGAATAACAATGGCTGGCTTTAAATTAGAACATAAGAATCCAGACGGTTTATTTTCATCAAAAGTGTTCAGCCAAATGATTACAGTTAGAGGCAATGCAAAAACAATATACATCGGTGGGCAAAACGCAATTAATGCAAATGGTGAACTGGTTGGTCAGGACGATCTTGGATTGCAGACCAAACAGGTATTAAAAAATATCGGAACCATTTTGTCTTCTGAAAATGCAAGCTTTACCGATCTTGTTAAGCTTAACATCTATTTGCTCAATGGCAGCAGTCCACAAGTTGGACTAAAAGCATTTCAAGAAGTAGTCGGTATGTTGGAGAATCAGCCTTTAATTACGGTTTTGTTCGTTTCCGGCTTTGCACAACCCTCCTGTTTAATTGAAATTGACGGAATTGCAGTTGTTGAGGATAAGGAATGAGTTAATTATTATGTAACCACAGGAGCATTTTACAAATATTATCGTTCAAAAGATGAAATACTGGTTGCCATATTTAATGATAGATATAAAGAACAGTGGAAGCGCTTCTGTGATTTAAAAGACAGTTTCAAGCGGGAAGACTATATCGAAATGGATGCAAAAATGAACAAAGGGCTGGCAGACGCTTACGGATATGAATTGCTCAAAGTGTATTTTTCGGCTCAGTGGTCTATGGAGGACCAGGGATCATTGTGGAGGATATTGAATGTTGATGAATACGTAAAATATAATCAACAGCTGATTTCTAAATTGGTAGAGAAGTATCCGACAAAGTTCACTGCGGAAGAAGTTGAGGATATCATTTTAAAAGCTGACAGGGGTGTTTTTTATGATTGGATTTTGAAAAAAGGTAGGTATGATATTGGAGAAGCTAGCAGACAATTGTTAAAGATCGTGTTTAAGGGCATATTCCCTGACTGGACCGAAGATTCACATTATTGTTAAAACAGACCCCCTTACATTTAGCAAAAGCAATTAAAAGTTTAAACAAAAAATATGCAATGAATTTCAATATGTATTGACATAAGGTAAAATATATCATACAATAAAGTAAACTTATAGTTTACTTTATAACACTAGTGTGAATTTGAGAGGTGTAGCTGTTGGGAATTAACGAACGTAAGGAAAAGGAAAAGGAAATCCGCAGAAACGATATTATTGAAGCAGCAGAAAGAATCTTTTTTACAAAGGGATATGATAATGCTACGATGGATGATGTGGCGAAAGAGGCTGAGTTCAGCAAGAGAACAGTGTATATCTATTTTAATAGTAAAGAGCAGATATATTTTGAAATTATGACAAGGGGATACAAGCTGTTAATCGGTATGCTGAAGAATGATGCACAAGAAGAAAAAGCCTGTAATGCGATTGAGGAAATAAGACAGATTTCTTTGATACTCTATCGGTTCAGCAAGGATTATCCGGAATACTTCAAGGCAATTATGGAGTATGAAAATGGTGAAATGGATTTTCAAAAAGGGATTCCGGATCAATCAAGAGAAGAATGCTATGCTCTTGGAGAGGAAATACTGGGACATTTGACGGTCGCACTGGAAAAGGGCATTGCAGAAGGTTCCATCCGCGGTGATTTGGACGTTGTAAAAACAGCTCTTGCTTTATGGGCTTGTACGATTGGTGTATTTAATACCGCAAAGAAAAAGGAGAATTATATTAAGAACTATCACAGGACGACATCGGAGGAATTGATATCAGCGGCTTTTCAACTTATCATCAGGTCAATACAAACTGAAAATGGAGGAAATCATAGATGAGCAAGTGGACGGTGAAGAAAACGATGACTATTATCCTTTCATGCTTTAGTGCTTTATTAATCATAGCTTTTGCATCCCTATTCATCATAAGTGGGATTTTTGAGTCCCCAAAGTATTTGGAACCTTGGCAAAAGACCTATTCACAAAAATTTGATGATCCAAGAATACGTCTTGCGGCTCACGGCATGCTGTCTGCAAACGGACACAACATGCAGCCATGGAAAATCCGGCTGGACAAGGATGATCCCATGGTATTTTACCTATACGCCGATAGCGACCGTTTAACAAAAGAGGTGGATCCTTTTGCACGGCAAATGATGATTACACAAGGCACATTTTTGGAGTACGTCAATATCGCCGGAGAAGAATTAGGTTATAAAATTGCAGTGGAGTTATTTCCAGAGGGTGGCTATAACGAACAAAAGCTGTCTGAGAGCATGAAAATCAAACCGGTGGCAAAAATCATGCTTACGAAAGACAAGCCTCAAAGCAGCCCTCTTTATGATTTCATGTTTATGCCGGACACAAACAGGGCAGCATATCAATCAACGAAGTTAACCTCTGAACAGCTAAAACAGTTGGAAAACATCAGTGACGGCGCCAATATGCCGATAAAGATTTTTCAAGATAAAGAAAACATTGATAAATTGGGAAGCTATGCAATGAAGGGGGCGACCATAGAAGCGGGCGTGAATCGTGTTATGCAGGAATCGAAAAATATCTTTCGCGCTAATGAGTACCAAAAAAATAAATATCGTTATGGCTTTTCTGTCGAAGGGCAGGGGACTTCAGGCATCATGCGGCACCTCATGCAGGGCTTGGTTACGCTCTTTCCTTCGATGAACAGCGGGAAAGCTGCATCGGATCTCTTTATTCAGTATACCCGGACATCGGTGGACAACACACCAGCTTATGCCATGATTATTACGGGTGACAATAGCCGTTCAAGCCAGGTCAAAAGCGGTATGCTTTACAGTAGATTGATACTGACAGCTCGCCGTTTGGGTTTTGTTATGCAGCCTCTCAGTCAGGTTCTGGAGGAATACCCCGAAATGAAAGAGCAATACAGCAGCATCCACCGTGACTACGCTTCGGGTGGAGGTACCATTCAGATGCTCGTTCGTTTGGGCAAGCCTACAAAAGAAGTCCCGCAAAGCATGAGACGCGATGTGACGGATTTGATAGTTGGAGAATAAAGCTGTTATACGAAAACTGCGGGATTATGATAAAAGCATTGACAAGCAGCAATGGGAATGATATCTTTAACTCAATATATGTTATAGCGCACAAAATATCATATAACAAATATGTGTGAAGATATTTAGAGAGGTTGATGTAAATTGAATGATCCAACTTCAAATATAGGGTCCGTTTTGAAAAGAGTAAGATTTGAGAGATATTTGACTTTAGAAGAGACATCCAGCTTGACCGGAGTAAGTAAAGCGATGTTGGGACAAATCGAGAGAGGTGAATCAAACCCCACAATATCAATATTATGGAAGATTGCTACGGGTTTGCGGATTTCATTTTCAGAGATATTGGGAAGTGAAGCAAATAATTATGCGGCAGTACCAATAGACCGCATTGAGCCTGTATATGAATCGGATGGAAAAATGATATTATATGATGTATTTCCCTTCAACCCGATATCAGGATTTGAATATTTCTATATAAAACTGCTTCCTGGTGCCGAACATACTTCCACACCTCATCAGAACTCAACGGAAGAATATGTTGTGGTAACAAAGGGTACCCTGGTGATGACAGTGGGAGAACAGACCTTTGAACTTTCAGCTCCGTCAGCATTAAAATTCAAAGCAAATATCGAGCATACTTATAGTAATCCATATGACGCCGAAGTTATACTTCAGAGTATAGTCAAATATTAGTATAAATCCAGAATGTCAGTTATATATTCTGGATTTAATTTAAAACTCCTGGACGCTAAAACGAACAAAAAGCGTTAAAACATATTGCCGAAATGAAAGGAGAAAATTATGCTTACAGAAAGAATTGAATCAGCCCGGCAGAATTATATTAATGCAAAGCCAGTAATTTCCTATGAAAGAGCAAGAATATGGACAGAGTCGCACAAGGAAACGGAAGGGGAATCAGTTCCCATAAGGAGAGCCAAAGCTTTCAGGACTTGCTGCGGGGAGCTGGAGGTTACCATTTTTGACGGGGAGCTTATTGTCGGAGTTATCGGCGAATTTAGGAAATGCGGTATTTTAACTCCCGAATTCTCATGGACCTGGGTAGACAGAGAAATGGATAATTTTGATAAAAGAGTACAGGATCCATATATTATGTCAGACGAGCAAAGGGACTTCGTCAGAAAAAACATATTCCCATACTGGAAAGGAAAATCCTTGGAAGAAGCATTTTTGGCCCAGCTGCCTGAAGAAACTGCAAAAGTTGTAGTGGATACCGGTTATGTTGATAATGATTCAAAATGGAGACAGGCTGTCGGTGAAATAACACCGGACTATCAGGATGTCCTGTTCAAAAAAGGTTTCGGAGGTATAATCAGGGAAGCAAAAGAGCATCTTGCCCGGCTGTCACCTGCGTCTGCAGAGGACATGAAGAAGAAGGACTTTTACAATTCAATTATTATTACCTCGGAAGGCATTATTGAACTTGCAAACAGATATTCTGAAAAAGCAAGAGAAATGGCAGCAGCAGAGAAAAACCAAACAAGAAAGGAAGAGCTTTTGAAAATAGCTGACATATGCAGCAGGGTACCTGAAAATCCTCCGGCAACCTTCTATGAAGCTGTTCAATTCGTGTGGTTCACACAGCTTGGCGGAATAATATCAGAAAACCCGCTTGCACTCAATGTAGGCAGGTTTGATCAGTTTATGTATCCATTCTACAAAGCTGATATTGAAAAAGGGATTATGACAAAGGATCAGATTCTGGAGCTCATTGAAGCACTTTGGCTAAAACTGTCTGAATGGGTTTGGACAATATCGGCAAATACAGCTGAATTCTTTGCCGGATACAATCAATTTCAGAACCTGACAGTTGGCGGCAAAACCAGAGAAGGGAAAGATGCTGCCAATGACCTATCCTATATGTGTTTGAAAGCTACTGAGACAGTGAAAACCCACCAGCCGGGGCTTAGTGTCAGAATACACCAGGATTGTCCAACCGAATTCCTGGATGCCGTAACTTATTTGGTAAGCAAAGGTACAGGCTTTCCTGCAATTCACAGTGATAACGCAGGATATCAAATGCTTGTAAATGCAGGCTATGAGCCGGAAGATGCAAGAGATTGGAACAATTGCGGTTGTGTAGTTCCACATTTCCGCAAAACAGGCGAATGGACTTCAGCGGTAAACATTAATTTTACTGCGGCCCTTGAGTTTGCATTGAATCAGGGTAAGAGCAGGATATCAGGAGAAAAAATAGGCTTGGATGAAAAAAATCCTGCAGGCTTTGAAACCTACGAAGAAGTTGAAAGTGCGTTCTACAAGCAATTTGACTATTTAATTGAACAGTCGGTGATAGCTACTTTATTAGCGCAAAAGCTTCATAAGGAAATGGTTCCGAGACCATTCCTATCATCGTGTATAGAAGAATGTATGACAAGCGGAAAAGATCTGGTTGATGCAGGTGCAAAATACAACCTGGGACCGGTTCTTACAGGTATAGGGCTGGCTGTAACATCTAATTCCCTGGTTGCAGTCAGGAAGCTTGTATTCGAAGATAAGATCACTGACATGGAAACTATCATAAAAGCACTTGATGCAAATTGGGAAGGGTACGAAGAGTTGAGGCAATTGGCTCTCGCTGTGCCAAAGTACGGCAATGATATTGACTATGTGGATGATATCGCTGTTAAGATGGCAAATCACTATTACAAAGAAGGGCACAAGTATAGAGACATCAACGGCAATAATTTCAACACTGCTTTTATGGGAATTTCAAATTACCTGCCGACAGGAAAAGTCGTTGGAGCAACTCCATGCGGCAGAAAAGCCAAAGAACCATTATCTGAAGGAGTGTCGCCCTTTGCCGGTTCGGACACCTCTACTCCATTGGCTGCAATGCGTTCCGCAGCAAAACTTAATCAGGATGTGCATTCCGGAGGGACGTTATTAAACTTGAGATTGAATGAAGACCTGGTAAAAACAAAAAGAGGGCAAAGCAACTTAGGGGCAATGATACAGACCTTCTTTTCACTTGGAGCCTTCCATGTTCAATTCAATACAATATCTACTGAGACTTTGCGCAAAGCACAGGAGCATCCGGAAAATTACAGGGACTTATTAGTCAGGGTTGCAGGCTACAGCACACAATTTGTTAACCTGTCCAGGTCAATGCAGGATGCAATTATTGCAAGAACAGCTCACGAAAGCTTTTAGAGGGATTATATGAATGAAACAAGCGGATATTTTATGGAACTGCAGAATTTCTCTGTTAACGACGGAAATGGAATAAGAACGATTGTTTTTTTTGCCGGTTGTCCTCTTAGATGCCACTGGTGCTCCAATCCGGAAAGCTATACAAGCCGCGGCAAGGTTGGGTTCTACGAAAAGACATGTATAAACTGCGGAAGATGTGTACGGGTATGCCCCTGCGGAGTGGGCGTGAACTTAAACGATCCTTTTGAAAGGAGAAAGTGTAAAGCCTGCGGGCTTTGTGCGGATACTTGCCCCACAGGCAGCAGAAAGAATCTGATTCATCATTATACCAGTGAACAAATATTAAAAATGATTGAAAAGCAAAAAATATTTTACAGGTATTCTAGCGGCGGCGTTACCTTCTCCGGTGGTGAAGCAACCATGCAAAAAGATATGCTGAGGGAGCTTGTGTATGAACTATATGATCAGGCTGTGGACTTAGCCATAGAAACTTCCGGGTACTTTGATTTTGATGAAGTAAAGGACATACTGGGAAAACTAAACTTGATATTTGTAGACATAAAACATATGGACAGCAGTAAGCATAAGTTATACACAGGGGTCGGCAATGAAAGGATATTGGAAAACATATCAAGGCTTAATGCAGTAAAAGTACCTGTGGTAGTGCGCATACCGGTTATTGACGGAGTGAACTCGGATATAGATAATATAAGAAAAACTGCACGATTTGTTAAAGCTCATATTGATGCACCCAAAATAGAGCTGCTGCCGTATCACTTATTCGGTACAGGCAAATATGAGGCTCTTGGTTTGGAAAAACCGTCAGTTCAGTATAAAACTCCATCACAGGAGTATTTGAGGGAATTAAGCAAAAGAGTAGAAAATGAAGGTGTAGAAGTAGTCAGTTATAAGTAAATTGATGCAAGGTACGCACTTTTGGGATACTGTGCGATGTACTGTAGTTATCCAATCATTTTCTAAAGTCTATTCTTTTCTCTTCATTTTCAAGGTTTACTGTAGTGACGGACGGAATCGTACTTGCGATTACTTTTCCTTTTCTGATTGAGTAGAGGACAGGTACTTGCCTTCTTAATGCATCATAGCCGTTTTCTGCAGGTAGAATAATTAAATTTCCTGGCTTTCCTTCCTCAATACCATATTCTTCAAGTATATTCATGGCTCTTGCACTGTTTTGCGTGATGAGTCGAAGGGATTCATTTATTTCACTATAGCCCATCATCTGGCAGATATGAAGCCCCATGTGAAGCACCTGGAGCATATTTCCCGTGCCCAAGGGATACCAGGGGTCGAATATATCATCATGCCCAAAACACACATTCAGCCCGGCCTCAAGGAGTTCCTTCACTCTTGTTATGCCTCTTCTTTTAGGATAAGTATCGAACCTTCCTTGAAGATGTATGTTTACAAGGGGGTTCGCAACAAAGTTTATATTTGAAAGCTTTAAGAGCCTGAACAACTTATAGGTATAAGCATTGTTGTAGGAATGCATTGCTGTTGTGTGACTGGCTGTAACCCTTTCTCCCATACCATACTCATAAGCTCTTGCAGCTAATACTTCAATGAATCTGGATTGTTCATCATCAATCTCATCACAATGGACATCAATTAACTTATTGTACTTCTGTGCTAATTCAAAGGCTTTATCTATGGACTGAACTCCATATTCTCTTGTGAATTCAAAATGAGGGATTGCTCCGACTACATCTGCTCCAAGCTTTATTGCTTCTTCTAAAATTTCACTGCCTTTGGGATAGGATAAGATCCCTTCCTGCGGGAAAGCAACTATTTGCAGAGTGACATACTCCTTCATTTCTTCCTTTAGCTCAAGCATAGCCTTGAGTGCTGTCAACTCCGGGTCTGTAACATCAATGTGGGTTCTGACAAATTGAATGCCATTGGCAATTTGCCAGGTAAGGGTGCATTTTGCTCTTTTCTTTACATCCTCCTTTGAAAGCATAGGCTTTCTTTCTGCCCAGCACTGAATACCTTCAAAGAGGGTTCCGCTCTCATTCCACCTTGGCTCTCCTGCCGTTAAGGTGGCATCAAGGTGAATATGGGGTTCAACAAAGGGAGGACAAGCAAGTTCGCCCTTTGCATCTATTATTTCTTCTCCTCCGGCATCGATTGACCTATCAATTTTAATGATTGTACCGTTTTTTATCAATATATCAAAAAATCCTTCTTTATTTTGTAATAGTACATTTTTAACTAACATAATTGTCTCCTATCTGCTCCGCTTTTGCTTTATCCATAATTGTATCATTGCTGAATAACTTCGCAATAACGATATACACAAGACATGTCGCTATTACTCCGTTAAGCGGGGGTATTCCCGGAATAAACCTGGATGCAAGCACACCTACGAACCACGAAGCAATGGCCTTTATATTTACCGTTTCAAATTGCTGCCCCTCAAAGGTTTTATATTTTTCTTTGTTTACGATGAAATAATCTGAGATTAATACTGCTCCTATAGGAGGAATAGTAGTGTTCAGGAAACTAAGCCAGCCTATAAAGTTATTATATAAGAATAGCGCACCCACCGTACCAAGCAGGCCATTAAAAATTACAAGCTTATTCTTGGGGATTTTCGTAATGTTGGAAAAGCCGAGACCTGAAGCATATATTGCATTATCATTAGTTGTCCAGATATTAAACCCAAGAACGATAATTGCAGGAATAATCAAACCTTGTGCAAACATAACTTCTGATATGTCAGCCATCCCCATGACAGCAGCACCAATTGCTCCGAAAATAAACATGAGAGAGTTTCCCAGAAAGAAAGCAATCATAGTAGTAGAAACCCCAACTTTTCTATTTTTTGCAAATCTTATAAAGTCAGGTGTTAATGTGCCGCCGCTGATAAAGGAGCCCACGCAAATGCTTAGTGCGGCGCCTAAAGTCATCGTATTCACAGGCTCAATTGCAAACAAGGAGGCAACACCTCCGATTGAATCCACGGCTTTGAAAACCGAGATGCCTCCAAGAGCTGCTATGGAAGGAACTGCTATTATGCTAAGCAAAGTTAATGTTTTTATACCAAAATATGCAGAGCTAGTCATCAAAATACCTGCCACAGCGATAAGCAGATATAAGTTAATCCCTGTAACCTTCTGCACTGGAAGTGCAAACATGGCAACGCCTACGCCAAACCATCCTATTTGAGTAACTGAAAGAATAAAGGAAACTAAATATGAACCCTTTTCCCCAAAGGAGTATCTGGACAGAATATGAGTAGAAAGGGATGTGCTTGATGCGATATAAGCAAGCAGGCTTGTATAAATGCCTAAGATAAGGTTCCCTAAGAGGATAGCTATCAAGAAATCCTTGATTTTAAGAGAGGTACCGAGCGTCCCACCGGCTGCCATACTTGCCGAAAAGAAAGTAAAGCCTAGCATAACCACAAACATCGACCAAAATCCTCTTTTGCCCTCCTGCGGTACTGCCTGTAATGAAAAATCGTGATCTTGCTGTTTGTTCATTTAAAACTCCTCCTTAATTTTCATTTATCAGTACCTTTGCATTAAAAAACTCCCTGTCAGATATTCTGACAGGGAGTGATAATATGTATTATTATATCATCGTTTTGCCTGAAACACCTGCAGGATTCTTCTGCAAGCCAGGCTACACCATATGCATCCCTTGCCAGCCTCACCGGACTGAATTAAAGGTACCGATATTAGTTTTTTATATTATTGCAGATTAACGATTGCTTGTCAATGTAAAAATATGGATATATATAAAGCTTCAAATAATCAACTGTTCCTGAAAGTGATTTTGCCATCTTCCAGAGAATCGATAACGGCTAATGATTCAATATTTAAGCCGGCTTCTCTTAATAAGCTTCCGCCGATTTGGAAGCCTTTTTCTATAACAATCCCGACTCCTGCCAATTTAGCTTCAGCGGCGTCTACAATTTCCTTCAAGCCTAAAATTGCCTGGCCATTGGCAAGAAAATCGTCGATAATCAAGATATTGTCCCCTTTACCGATATATTTTTTTGAAACCCGTATCTTGTACTGCTTTGCCTTAGTATATGAGTAAACACTGTTTTCATAAACTTCTTTATCCAGATTTTTTGATTCTGTTTTCTTTGCGAAAACAACAGGAACGTTGAAATATTGAGCCGCAATAACTGCAATTGCAATACCGGACGCTTCTATAGTCAGTATTTTGGAAATGTTTTTATCCTGGAATCTTTTTTTGAATTCTTTTCCGACTTCATTAAGCAAAGCAACATCAATCTGATGGTTTAAAAAACTGTCGACTTTTAATATGTTCCCTTCCAACACTCTGCCTTCTCTTAGAATCTTTTCCTTTAAAAGCTGCATAGTATCCCTCATTTCCTGCCAAATATCAAAAAATAAAAAACTGCAGATATTATCTACAGGCTGAAAAATTCAGATATTATACCCTTTTTGACAAACTCTCAAGTATAAGCCTAAATTAATTCCCCGTAGTCAGACTGTTTACGGTAGTCCGGTAGAAACTTATGGACCATATCTCCATGATTATACGAGATTCTACAAGTTTTTTAAAATTTTAGTTTATTGTAACTTATATTATATTAAAAATCAAGAACACTGATTTAGCGGATCGGAATTTAAGATATTTAAAATTTGATTTACGTCAAAGAATTAAGGAAATCCTAATATTATAATAAAGAAAACAAGACATAGAACAAATGTATTTTATATCAAACAGTCATATGTTCTGTGAAAAATATTAAAAAATTGGAGGAATCGAAATGAATAAATTTAGAGGTTTATCGGCGTACTGAATCGGAGGAAATATAACTATGAAACAATTTAAGATATTTACCGGATTTGTCGACATATATATAACCATACATTAACAGCGCATACTAGTTTTAGAGGATATTTCAAATAATAATTCTGGAGGATACGCTTTGGATGTAGAAGTAAATCCGGACTCTGAATGGTCTGTAGATACAGACAGGGACGCAACACTGTTTGTTTATATTCTGCAGGGGGAGGGTTCTTTCGGCTCTGACGCCAATAGCTTTATACCTGCAAAAAATGCAGTGCTGTTTGATAAAGGAGATAAATTCAAGGTAAAAGCATCGGATAAAGGCATAAGATTTATTCTTATGTCCGGAAGCCCACTCAGAGAACCTATTGCATGGGGTGGCCCAATAGTTATGAACACTCAGGAAGAATTGGATTCAGCTTTTAGAGAGCTGGAGGAAAACAATTTCATTAAGTAGGCCTAAGTGTTAATGGATAATGAATATACAAAAGAGGAGGATTTTTATGGTTAGTGAAAAGATGGAGAAACTCTTGAATGAGCAGATACAAAAAGAATTTTACTCTGCATACCTGTACCTTTCCTTTGAGTCATACTTTGCATCAAGAAATCTGGATGGATTTGCCCATTGGTTCATGGTTCAGGCAATGGAAGAAAGAGACCATGCGATAATATTCGTCAACTATCTGAATCAAGTGGGCGGACGTGTAAAGCTCTTGCCGCTGGATGCACCTGAGTGGGATTTTAAGTCTATTGAAGAAGTAATAAACAAGCAATTGGAGCATGAGCGTTTTGTAACAAGCTCCATATACAATATTGCCGATCAGGCGGCCCTGGAACGTGACCATAAAACAAGCTCCTTCCTCAAGTGGTTTATTGACGAGCAGGCTGAGGAAGAGGCTGCTGCAGAACGGAACTTGAGCAAAATCAGGTTGGTTGGCGAAAATGACGGAAAAGGAATTCTCATGCTGGATGCTGAAATGGCAGTCAGGGTTTATGTCATTCCGGTACCTTTGGCAGCAGCTGGTCAACCGTAACTGATGATACAGCGTGTAAAAATGATGGAACAAAAGAGCTGTGGCCTCCGTCTATAAATATGAAATTGTTTTTCAGGAGGAAGCAGCATGAAGAAAATATTAATGCCTATACTTATCTTGGTGCTGAGTGTTTTGTTGTTTGGCTGTGCAGGCGGTGCGAATGCAGCTCAGCAGGATAAGGAAATTCAGAAGGAAAACGTAACACAGCAGTCAGACGAAGCTGATGAGAAGGCAGTTGTCGATTTGGTTGAAAGCTTTGGCAGCAAGCTCCAGGCAGTTTCGCTTCTGGCCCCCAAAGATATTTTGGAAAAAAGCATGAAGGAGAACTATGGTGATTATGTATCCGAAGCGCTTCTTGCAAAATGGGCAGGCGATCCTCAAAATGCTCCGGGCAGACTGACATCAAGCCCATGGCCGGACCGCATAGAAATTACAAGTACTGAAAAAATATCAGAAAATGCTTATGAGGTTAAAGGTAAAATAATTGAAATTACAAGTACGGAGAAAGAAAAAGGCGGGGCTGCCGCTAAACGGCCGATTACCCTTGAGGTGAAAAAGATAAACGATAGCTGGGTTATTGATAATGTCACCCTGGGTGATTATGAATAAAACGGAGAACTGAAAGGATTATGTATGTATTAAGTTCCCTCAGACTGGTGTTTTTGAGGGAATTTTTCATTTTCAGGGCAGAGCAGGCTTATAGCAAAACCGGTGTTCAATACATGGGCATATTTGAATATTGATGTATCATAAGCCCTCTGCTGTTGATTCGACGGCAGAGGGCTTAATACGACCTCATCAGGCTATTTCTTTTGCAATTCTTATGATTTCCTTTGCTGAAGCTTCTATATCCTCATAGCTGGTTTTAAATGAACTTACGCTGATTCTCATAACTGATTTGCCCTGCCATTTGGCTCCGCCCATCCAGCATACCCCGGACTGCTGTACTTTCTGAATCAATTTTTCTGTTTTTTCATCGTCCTTATAATGAACCAATACCTGATTAAATACCACGTCATTCAGAATATCAAGCCCATTACCTGCCAGAAGCTCAGAGAAGTATTCAGCCTTATTGTGCAACTCCTCTACCAGTTCTGCTACGCCTTTTCTGCCCAGAGCTTTCAGTGTCGCCCACAGCTCAATTCCCCGGGCTCTTCTGGACATTTCGGGGGTATATAGCATGCCGTCCCTGTTTTCACTGTATATAATGTATGAACCGGTCATGTGCATTGCGTTGGCTAAAGCATCCCTGTGCCTGCAAATAATGATGCCGTTATCGTAGGGGGAGTTCAAGGTCTTATGCGCATCGACAGACCATGAATCTGCCAGGTCGAGGCCCTCTGTCAAGGGTTTCATTCTGTCTGAAGCCAATGCCCACAGACCGAAGGCACCATCAACATGAATCCACGCATTTGCCCTGTTTGCAAGGGGGCATATGTTTTTAAAGTCATCGAAAGCGCCTGAGTTAACATTTCCGGCCTGAAGAATCAATAAGGTGCTGCTATCCAGCTCGGGAAGCTTATCTGCTCTTATTCGCCCCTGCTCATCACTTGGTACTTTAATAATTCTTTCAGCACCAAGGCCTATAATTGAAAGCGCCTTGTATATGGTGGAATGTGCCTGTTCACCGAGAACGACCTTGATTTCCGGAGCATTGAAGAGGCCTTTTTTTGCAACATCATAGCCCAAGTTGTTTAATATGTAGTTTCTCCCTGTGGTTAAGCCGCACAATGTAGCTGTGGAGCTTCCTCCAACGAAGCCGGCTGCTGTTTCCTCCGGGAGCTTCAACAATTGTTTAATCCATTTTTCACATACTTCTTCAATCCTGGATGTCACCGGAGACATCACATATAATGCTGCATTTTGATCACAGGCGTCAATTAACCACTTGGCACTCAATGCGGCAGGTATTATGCCGCCGTTAACAAATCCAAAGTACCTTCCGCCTGTCTGAGCAACAGTGGCGGGAGAGCCGTACATATCCAGCATTTTTAGTATACTTGCTGCATCCTCTGAGCCATAGCCTAATTCTTCATTAAAATGAGCCAGGTTTTGTACAGCCTCGTTGCCGGGAGCTACTGTCCTGCTGTTGACGCCCTGAATATACTTAAAGGCTAAAGACTTTGCCAGATCAAGGTATTCAAAGAATTCTTCCTCTCGTAACTTCTTTAAGATATCACTCTCGAAATAGTTGCTTTTCAATTCAACAACCTCCTTGCATACAATCCTTATGCTTTTATATTATTATTGTTATTGTATGCAGTCAATGATATAATTGTATGCAATACAAATAAGAGGTGAAGTTATGTTCGATAATTACGGCAATGAGATAACATGGTTTCCGGAGCTAAAGGAGGGCAATGAACCAATCTATAAGGCTGTTGCAAATGCTCTGGAGGAGGATATAAAGAAAGGAATTCTGAAACCCGGTTTTAAGCTCCCGCCTCAACGGGTTCTTGCCGATTTTCTGGGCATAAACCACAGCACAATAACAAGGGCTTTCAAAATATGCGAACTGAAAGGGTTGATAAGAGGAACAGTAGGGAGAGGAACCTTTGTTGCCAGTGATGCTGCCATTCCGGACAATTTACTAAGCAGCCGCGACGGTGTTAAGATAATAGATATGGGTATGGTTCTTCCCCTTTACGAGGTGAATAATCTCATAGCAGAAGTTTTAAAAGAAATATACAGCAATATTGACTACGGCAGCATCCTAAGATATGCCCCGCCTGAGGGACTTATAAAGCATAGGTATATTGCATCAAAGTGGCTGAGTAATTTTTCCATAGAGTGCGAGCCCGAGCACGTGCTCATAGCATCCGGAACTCAGAATGCACTCGCTGTAATACTTGCAATGCTGTTTGAAAAGGGTGACAAAGTAATTGTAGATGAATATACATATACAGGCTTTAAAACACTTGCCAAGATTTTCGGAATAGCTCTTGTTCCGGTGAAGATCAATGAAAGCGGGCTGGACGTGAGTGAACTTAAAGCAGTATGCAGGAAAGAAAAAGTGAAAGGCATTTATTTAATTCCGGATTGCCATAACCCTACTTCCGTTTCATTGACAGAGCAGTCAAGGATCGAAATAGCAGAGATAATTGAGAAGCATAACCTTTTACTGATTGAAGACAGCCCATATTTGTTTACTGTACAGAGCAGCAATAAGCCAATCAGCAGCTATGTACCGGAGAATAGCATTTTTATTGCCGCAACCTCAAAAGCCATAAGTCCTTCCTTCAGAATATCATATGTGAAATCACCGAATAAATTCTCGGACAGATTAAGCAACGGCATTAATAACCTGACATGGATGGCCTCACCGCTTAATGCTGAAATTATATCGCAGATAATACAGTCAACCAAATATAACGATATTATTTCTGTCAAAATAAATAAGATTAAAGAAAGAAATCATATGGTTGACAAAATCCTTTGCAATTTTAATTTGGTTAAGAATGATACATCTTTTTTCAGGTATCTGAAGCTGCCATACAATCTGACAGGTAAGGAAGTTGAGTACAATTGCCTGGAAAAAGGAGTTCAGGTTTTTTGTGCAGAAAGATTTTCAGTCAATCCCAATTTGAATAAGGGGGCTGTCCGTTTGTCTGTCAGCGGCCCTGAAACAATGGAAGACTTGAAAAAAGGGCTGTATATTATCCGGGATATACTAAATTCGGGTGATCACATACTGCAGCCAATAATATAGATTAGAGAGTGATATAAAATTTATCTAAGGAGGCTAACATAAATGGAATTACTGCAAAAGGCCAGAGAACTAATTAAGGCGTCATCCAATATTGTTGCTTTTACGGGTGCAGGGGCATCAACTGAAAGCAATATTCCCGATTTCAGATCAAGCGATGGTTTGTACAGCGGCAATACTAAAAAATATGAATATCCGCCTGAGCATATGCTGAGCCACACATTTTTCATGCAGCATACCGATTTGTTTTATGACTACTATAAAAACAACATGGTCTATAGGGATGCAAAGCCTAATGCATGCCATCTTTCCCTGGCTAAGCTGGAAAGAGAAGGCAAACTGAGAGCAGTTGTGACTCAGAATATCGACGGGCTTCATCAGGCTGCCGGTTCAAAGAATGTATTTGAACTGCACGGCAGTGTTCAGCGCAATATCTGTATGAAATGCAAAAAGAAATTTGATTTGGATTATATTATGGGAAGCAATAAAATCGTTCCGCACTGTGACGAGTGCGGAGGTATTATCAAGCCTGATGTTGTATTATATGAAGAAATGCTGGATCAGGATGTTCTGCACAATGCAATATCTGCAATCAGTATGGCAGATGTTTTAATGGTAATAGGGACCAGCCTGGTTGTTTACCCCGCTGCAGGCTTGATTGATTACTACAGCGGAAATAAAATGATATTGATTAATAAAGCTGAAACACCATATGACGGAGAGGCTGACATAGTGATAAATCAGAGTGCGGGAGAGACTCTGAAGAGTTTGGTTGAGTAATTGACAGGTATGGGCATTCACAATAAATTGTAAAGAATATTCAACTATTTGAAGAGGTCTGGCAAATAAAAAACAATTTTTTAACAATTCTGTACACATGTATAAACATGCATTAGAATATACATTAATATAGCTTTACTCTTAGTATTAAAAAAAATAGAGGGGGAAGGTTAATGAATGGAGGAAGCGTACAGATACTAATTGCAATGGTTTTGTATGTGTCAGTGGTTATTGGCATAGGCTTGTATTATGCAAAGCGTGCCAGTGAAAGCAGTGACAACTATCTTATCGGGGGCAGGTCACTAGGCCCATGGGTTGTTGCAATGGGAGCAGAGGCTTCTGATATGAGCGGATGGCTTTTAATGGGGCTTCCGGGAGTCGCATATTGGTTTGGCTTTAGTGATGCGGCCTGGACCGCAATAGGACTCGGTATAGGGACCTATTTGAATTGGTTGTTTGTAGCTAAAAGACTTCGAACATATTCGCATATCGCAGGAGATTCAATAACTATCCCAGATTTTTTCAGCAACAGGTTCAAGGAAGATAAAAAGGTCATAATGACTATAGCAGCACTTTTTATATTGGTATTTTTCAGCGTTTATGCTGCAAGCTGTTTTGTTACAGTGGGCAAGCTTTTTAGCACCTTGTTCGGTGCAAAATATGTTTATATGATGATAGCAGGGGCCTTATTCGTAGTATTTTATACATTTATAGGCGGTTTCCTGGCAGAAAGTGCATCAGACTTTATGCAGGGCGTGGTAATGTTTTTTGCATTGACCGCTGTGTTAGTCGCAGGTATTTCAAATGCCGGAGGAATTTCAGCCGTTATTGAAAACGCAAAGGCAATACCGGGATTTTTTGATTTCTTCGGAATTGCGCAGCCGACACTGGCGGACGGAGTCCAGCAAGTCGGGGCGGCAGGTGAGCCTTTGTTTGGAGCAGCAGGAAACTATGGGCTGCTAACCATAATTTCCACACTTTCCTGGGGCCTGGGTTATTTCGGTATGCCTCAGGTACTGTTAAAATTCATGGCTATAAAAAAATCAAGTGAGCTCAAGTTATCCAGAAGAATTGCAGTTATATGGGTTGCTATTTCCCTTACTGCTGCAGTAGCCATAGGTATGATAGGCAGAGTGCTGTATCCCGCTGCACTGCTTACACAAAGCGCTTCAGAAAGTATATTTATCCTGATGTCTACTAATTTCTTCTTCCCGTTGTTTGCCGGTATTGTTATGGCAGGAATACTTGCAGCAACTATCAGTTCGTCAGACTCATACTTGCTTATTGCAGCTTCGGCATTTTCAAAGAATATTTATCAGGGTATCATGAAAAAGGAAGCCAGCGATAAAGCCGTTTTGTATGTATCGAGAGCTACTTTGCTTGTAATTTCCGCAATTGCAATGATTATTGCTCTTGATGAAAACAGCATTATCTTTAAAGTGGTATCATTTGCATGGGCCGGCTTTGGTGCAACCTTCGGGCCTATTATGCTGTTTTCACTGTTTTGGAAAAGAGTCACAAGGTCCGGTGCAATTGCAGGTATGGTAACCGGTGGAGGAATGGTTTTCATATGGAAGCTTCTTATTAAGCCTATGGGCGGAGTTTTCGGAATATATGAATTGTTCCCGGCTTTCGTATTGTCTTGTATTGCCATTGTAGTTGTATCTTTAATGTCCAGGGAACCATCCAAAGAAATTCAGGATGAGTTTGAACGCGCAAAGACAGTTGAAGTCTGATCTGCACTTTGAACAAATTGATTAATGCCTGAAGAAAGCAGCCAAATCAATAGAAAATTGCAGGTCTGCCATAGGGAAATTGAAAATCCTGAAAAGAGTTGATTCAGCAATAAATAGCCACATATTGAGACAAAAAGGTGTCTTGATTTGTGGTTATTTTGCATTTTGCCGGAATTAATGCAAAGGTTATTCACACATTATCTATATTTATGATAGAATATCTTAAAAAGTTGAAAGGAACATAGTTGTCATGGAAATAAAAAAAGTATCAATTATCGGACTAGGGGCATTAGGAGTATTGTTCGGCAATCATTTATCAAAGAGAATGCCGAAGGAAGACTTAAGAATTATTGCTGACAGGGATAGGATAGAAAATTATAAAAAAGAGCAGGTATATTGCAATGGTGAACGCTGCAATTTTTACTTTGTGACGCCTGAAGAGGCATGTGGAGAGGCAGATCTGTTGATTTTTGCTGTTAAGTATAATGGGTTGGAAGATGCGATTAAAGCTGTTAGAAATCATGTGGGTGAGAACACTATTATTATATCCGTATTAAATGGTATTTCAAGCGAAGCTATTATTGGCGAGACGTATGGAATGGACAAACTGTTATGTTGTGTAGCGCAAGGTATGGATGCGGTTAAGGTGGGGAATAAACTTACTTATGAGCATATGGGTATGCTCGTATTTGGAGATAAGGAACCGGGGATTATGTCACTTAAGGCAAAGGCGGTCGCAGAATTTTTCAAGGAAATGGAATTGCCTTATGAGGCTGTTACTGATATGAATAAAAGATTGTGGGGCAAATTTATGCTGAACGTAGGTGTAAATCAGACAGCCGCTGTATTCAGGTACAATTATGGCGAGGTCCTGAAAGAAGAAAGAGCAAGAAGCACCATGATCTCTGCCATGAGGGAGGTCATAGCGCTTTCTGAAAAGGAAGACATAAATTTAACTGAAGAGGATTTGAATTATTGGTTGGGCGTAATAGGCGAATTAAGGCCGGATGGCAAGCCATCCATGCTTCAGGATATTGAGGCGAAACGTTACAGCGAGGTAGAAATGTTTTCGGGTACTGTATTGAAAATCGGTAAAAAATATGGAGTGCCTACACCTGTGAATAAGGAACTGTATGATAAGATCAAATTTATAGAAAATCAATACAGCTAGAGAGCTTTATCCGGAAATTCCAAGCCGTAAAGCAGAGACAGGCATTTGGTATGTTGAGTCAGGGTTAAGTATTATACTATATATACTTGTTTGAAATATTAAAAGTTAGGAGTTATAAAAATGAACTGGTTAAAAAGATTTATGGTGGGAAGGTATGGGGTTGATCAGCTTTCTACAGCTATGCTTGTTATTTCCATTTTGCTTACCTTTATTGGTGAGTTGACTAATCTTTCAATACTCGTAATAATAGGTTATGTTCCTCTGTGCATATGCGTTTTTAGAATGCTCTCAAAAGATATATCAAAGCGGCGTATGGAAAACTATAAGTTCTCAATGCTTATGAGTCCGGCTTATGCATGGTTCAAGAAAAAACAGAGCCATGTTTTGGGTACAAAAACACACAGATACTTTAAATGTCCGAATTGTAAAACCGACTTGCGTGTCCCGAAAGGGAAAGGGAAAATCATAATTACCTGTCCGAAATGCAAGACAGAATTTAGAGAAAAGACGTGAATATGTTGTAGTATATCATATAAATGAAGCAGTGATTCTGATAGGAAAATATCAATAAAGGTGTTACGTAAGTGCCAGGAATTAATTTATACAGAATGTAGGGGATTTTATGCAAAGGCTTATAAGGCTGCTGTTCAGCAGAGTCTTTTTGGTTGGGGCAGCCATATTGATTCAGGTTCTTGCCCTGGTTATAGTAATATGGAAATTCATTAATTATTTTGTTTATTTCTATGCTATTTGTACATTGCTCAGTTTACTGGTTGTACTTGGAATTATAAATGGCAGGAGCAATCCCGCCTATAAGCTTGCGTGGATTATCCCTATCATGACTTTCCCCATATTCGGAGGATTGTTTTATTTAATGTTTGGAGGGAACAAATCCAGTAAAAGAAATAAACAAAAAATGCAGGAAATCGGTAAGAAAATGAGAGAGTCTCTCGTGCAGAATCCGGAAACCTTGCAACAGCTTGGACAAGAAAACAGAGGTGCTGCAAACCAGACAAAATATATAGAAAGGTATTCTGAATGTCCTGTCTACACCAATACAACCTCAGAATATCTGACACCCGGTGAGAAAAAATTCGAGCGTTTGCTGGAGGAATTAAAGAAAGCAGAGAGGTATATTTTCCTTGAGTATTTTATCATCGATGAAGGTTTTATGTGGGATTCCATTTTGGAGATTCTGAAAGAAAAGGCAAAGCAGGGTGTAGACGTTCGTGTTATTTATGACGACGTAGGGTGCTTATTTACTCTGCCTTATGGGTATGAAAAAAAGCTGGCAGGTATGGGAATCAAATGCTGTGTGTTTAATCCGTTCAAACCTGTTCTGTCTGTTCGTCTGAATAACCGTGACCACCGGAAGATTGCAGTAATAGACGGGCATACAGCCTTTACCGGTGGTATCAACCTTGCAGATGAATACATAAATGCCTATGAAAAGCACGGGTATTGGAAGGACTCTGCCATAGTCATTCATGGCGATGCCGTATGGACTTTTACTGTAATGTTCCTGTCAATGTGGAGTTATCTCACAAAAACTGATGAAGATTATGAGAAGTTCAGGCCGATAGTTAGGGATTCTGGAGAGTTTAAGCCCGACGGTTATGTACAGCCCTTTGCGGACAGCCCGCTTGATGATGAGGCAGTGGGTGAATCCGTCTACCTTAATTTGATTGACAAAGCTGAGAGGTATGTCTATATTAATACGCCATATCTGATTCTCGATAATGAAATGAGCATGGCTTTGTGCCTGGCAGCAAAAAGGGGGGTGGATGTCCGCATCATAACTCCTCATATTCCGGATAAGTGGTATGTTCATGCGGTATCGCGCTCATATTATGAGGTGTTGGTAGAAAGCGGGGTTTCAATCTACGAGTTTATCCCGGGCTTTAACCATGCAAAATCCTTTGTAGCGGATGATATTTTCGCTGTAGTAGGGACGATAAATCTTGACTATCGCAGTTTGTTCCTGCATTTTGAATGTGGTGTCTGGTTGTATGATACGAAGAGTGTATTGGAAGTCAAGGAGGACTACCTGCTTACATTGGGCTCATGCCAGAAGATTACCCTGGAGGACTGTAAAAACATAAAATGGTACAGAAGGTTAGGCAGGTCAATTCTCAAAATAATGGCTCCATTGATGTAATTAATAAGTAAGAGAGCACATCAGCTGCAAAGGTGTGCTCTCTTTTATTTGCCTCAAATAAATTATTCTCTTACAAGGACTTTGCTGATTTCAGCAATATACAGCGTGTGATAATCACCTTCAGGATAACATTCTGCAATCAGATTTGTATCAATAAAATACTCCGGTTTATATTCCTGAGCATAAAGTTTTTTACAGAAAACAGCCATATTTGCATTTGTAAAATATGGTGTTCCATCAGAATACTCAACAGACAAATTCGATTTTGCAATTT
>CAZUGK010000045.1:0-27526 GCA_964619815.1 uncultured Clostridiaceae bacterium
TGAAGCCTGGATATGGGCTATGAAGGGCAGCGGACTGCCTGTTGATATAATTGAGATTGACAGTTCAATTATCGGTTTTATCATGACAGCAAGAGACCGCTGCAATGTTTTGGTAAGACCGGGGTATGAAGACCTTACACCTTTGAAGCTGTGGAATGATCCTTTAATATCAAAGGACACCAGCAATGTAAAGAGTATGGGTACATATCATGTCATAACAAGGGATGGAGCTAGTCTTGCCACAGAATTATGGCTGCCTTGGCCCTCAAGTGCCTCCAAACGCTACCCGACAGTATTGATTAGGACACCCTATGGAAGATTCAGCAACATTGAATTCTGGTACCGCTTCGTAAGAAGGGGGTATGCACTGGTAATACAGGATGTGCGTGGAAGAGACGATTCAGACGGAGAATGGGTTCCATACAAATACGATAGGGCAGACGGAGACGACACCTTGAACTGGATAGCCGGCCAGCCTTGGTCTGACGGCAATATCGGAATGATAGGCGCCTCCTACCTTGGCAATGTTCAGTGGGCAGCAGCGTCAAGCGGCAATCCGCACCTGAAAGCGCTTGTATCTATGGTTACATCCGGTCCTGCTTTTATAGATATTGAAAGAAGGGGTGGAATATACTCCTCCGGATCAATGGCCTGGGCATTTATGATGGCTGACAGGAAATCCAACAGAAAAGCTTTGCAGCGTGATGATTGGGATGAGATAGCCGCAATACGCCCTATAAAGGATATCCCGGAAAAGGCTCTGGGAAGGAAAATACACTTCTGGGATGAGCAGATGAAGCATCCTGACAACGATGAGTTCTGGCAGAATACTGATTGGTCCTTGAACTCGGATAAGATAGATATCCCTTCAATTATCATATCCGGCTGGTATGACGATAATGGAATGGGCTCTACTGCAGCATGGGAAATGAATGAGAGAAATAACAGGGCGAACCAGAAGCTCATCTTCGGTCCCTGGTTTCACCAATTCAACAGTACAAGAGAGATACACGGGGTTGCCTTTGGAAGCAATGCTATAAGATATGACCTGGATGTGTTGTGTCTGCGCTGGTTTGACAAGTTCCTGAAAAGTATTAATAATGGCGTGGATAAGGAGCCTATCGTGCAGTACTACACAGTAGGAGCCAACGAATGGGAAAAGTCCGGAAAATGGCCTCCTGAGCAGACAATATATGAGAAATTCTATATCCACAGCTCCGGAAATGCAGAAACAAGCAGCGGTGACGGTGTGCTCACAATGGCTTCTCCGGAGGATGAGCCCTTCGATACCTATGTATTCGACCCAAAAGACCCTGCACCCTTTCTCATTGATGTCTCAGAAAACGAGATGAATGTACCGGGAAACTACAGAGAGGTGGATGAGAGACAGGATATGCTGGTCTACACCTCCACACCCTTGGAGAATCCTGTGGCAATAGCAGGGAATATTTATGCAGAAATATATGCTGTCACTTCCGCCAAAGATACCGATTGGCTTGTAAGACTGGAGGATGTGGATGAATATGGAAACTCAATACGGCTTACGGATGGAATGCTAAGAGCCAGATACAGGAAGTCCTTTGAGAAACCAGAGCTAATCGATCCCGGAAAAATTGAAAAATATGAGATAAGAATGGCTAAAACGGCAAATCTGTTTAAGAAAGGCCATTGCATACGAGTCACAATAACTTCAGGAGCTAAGAACCTTGCGTTCCCCAACCATAATACAGGAAACAATGTGCCGGACGATGTGGAAATGCTCTGTGCAACACAGAGGATTTACCACAATGAACAGTATCCCAGCCACGTGAAGCTGCCGATAATTAGAGAAGGTATGTAAAAGTGCCTAAAATATGTCAGGTACGCAGGTTATTTTAAAAATAACCTGTGTAGCCGGCATCTATTTACAAGAGTCCTTCCTTGGAGACGGCTTACCGAGCAAAAACCCCTGGGCGTAAGGTATGCCTAAGACTCCGGCAGTGTTCAGATCCTCTTCCTTTTCGATACCTTCAATAATTAATTCTGTTGTATCAGAAAACAAATCTACAAGACTCCTTATAGTTTTTTGTTTCTTTGTGCTTACAGCAAGATTTTGTGCAAAATACCGGTCCAGCTTTATAAAGTCCGGAGACAATTCAATCCATTGCTGAAAAAATGAATAGCCTCCACCCATATCATCCACTGCAATTTTAACGCCTCTTGCCTTCAGCTTCTTCGTTACCTTCTTAATCGCTTCCCAGTTGCCGACAGGTTCACTTTCCAATAGCTCGAGTACGATTGTCGCAGAGCGTGATATATTATTGTCCCACCAGGATATAAAGCTTTCTTCCAATAGTGTAGATGGATATACATTGATGAATAACGGACTTGACTCATTATTAAATGATTCTGTTGCAGCTTTTATTGATATGAGGTCAAGTATATTCCTATGACCATTCTTATCAGCCTCTCTGAAAATATCAACCGGTGAGGCCTTCAGCTCCGAAGCATCCCGCAATAACGCTTCATACCCTATAATACTGTTATTCTTCAAATGGTAAATAGGCTGGAACCAATGGGTTATAGAATATGTAAACCCATTTTCAACATTCTGATACATAAGTTAATTATCTCCTCCAAAAAAATAAAATAGGCAACGTTTGTGTTGCCTACTATGTTTATATTGTTGATCCGGTTAAGACTTAAGGCTTCTGATACTTAGATAATCTATTTGACTCTCCTTTAAACCTTATTCCATAATTATATATAATCAATTGGCAACCCAACCATCATAGCATTTATTTGCCTTAGACTTGTGGCTTTGCGTCCCCGCCTTTCGACGGGTTTGCCCTTTTCAACTTATTAAATTCTTAACAGTAAACATATACCAAATGTATCGCACATACCTCCCTGTCATAGTATATTTTACCATATTTACATCATAATTCAACATATAATTACATTATTTTGCATTTTTCTCTTCACATAGCATTATGGTTTAAATTATAAAAGTTGAGCGCGGTCAAGAGATATTAACCAAACTCAACTTTATTTTTATGCAATTTCATCTATATCTATATCCTCAATTATAATCGAACTATTAACACCTTGTTTTGCTCTTGTAGATGATAAGCTTGCACTGTTTACCAACTTATTGATCAGGTTTGTAATACTCTCTATTTTTTTATTATGTGTCCCAAAGCCTGTAATTCCTATTGATGCTGAAACCGGTATATCATTTGGAAATGAATGTGAATTTATTGAACTAATTATTTTTTCTGCCAGTATCCTGTTGTCACCTATGGAATAAGAGTTTACAATTGCAAATTCATCTCCTGCATATCTGCACAAATAGGAATCTGAACCAACATTTTTCTTTAATATATCTGCTACAATTTTTAATATTATATCTCCATTTATATGACCATATTCTTTATCTATATAACCGAAATTATCCATGTCTATAAACATTATTGATATGTGTTTCCCACTTTTTATAAGCTTATAAGCATTATAGAACATATAGTCACTTTTATAGAGTCCTGTAAGTAAATCAATGTGCTTACCCAGTTCAATATTCAAAATTGTCCTCGTTATATATCCAATAATCCCATTTTCATCTTCTACAAGTATGATGTTAATATCTTTGTCTAAATCAAAAATCCCTCTAATTTCCCATATATACGTACAGCAATCAACACATATGTATTTACCAGACATAATATCGGCGATTATCCTGTTTGGATGGGCACCAACCAGTTCTTTTTTTGTAATCACACCAGCTAAACTTTTGTTATCATAAGCAGCAAAACATTCAATACCTTCTTTATGAAAAACGTTCTGAATTCTTCTTACTCCGCTCAGGATATCAACCTTCATTAAATTCTTCTCTATTATATCAGAAGCCTTCTTTATCATAAATCAATTGATTTGCTAACATTAAGCGTTATGTTTATCTGGGCTTTTATAATCATAGATTCGTTAGCAATTTTTCCTCCTTCTTCCATGATTACTGAAATAAGTTTATCTTTAGGAATCAAATTCAATAAAGACCTTCTTACTACAATTGCCTCAACATAATTATGTTCAACTTTTACTATTTCATATTGCTCCGGAGACAATATGTCTACCATCCTTCTTGCTGCCTCTGGTCCAATCGGAGCCATTTTACCTACTATTAATACATCCTGCATTGGAGGCATTTCAAACTCCGAAAATCTCATATTTATTTCTGCCTTTTTAGTTCCCTCTATTCTACTTTCCATAAATACGCCACCTTCTTCATAATTCATATATTATCATATTTTGTCTAATTTTTCTATTATTTGTTGTATGTTAATTAACACTACTTTGATTCTTCTTCATTTTAAAGCTTTTTTATTTAATAATACTGTAAGCGAATACTTATGTATAATATAGATTATCCTGGTGGCAATCTGAAATGTAAACTCTACAAGTTATAAGCCTGCAAATAAATTTATATAATCTATTCTGTCACCTTCATGCTTTATCCATTCAACAATGACGATTCTACCATTATTAACCAGAATATGCAAGACTACATTGAGAAACCTAATTCTCACTTTGCTTCTTACTCCTTTTCCTTCATAACAAAAAGAGCTGAGAGGATATTTACATTGAAATCCTCTTAACTCTTATTCTTTGCAAGAACCTCAAGTATTCCTCTCTCATAGCAGTTCCTGACTCCGCTCAAATATTCAATCCCTTGCCTGCAGTATTCACCGGCTGCCAAAGGGAGGTGATCCTCAAATAGGCTCTTCAGCCTAGCGTTTCTATCCATTTGCAGCTTTATTTCCGCCTTTACCCTGCAGACGAGGCCCAACTCATAGGGGCTTTTCAGCCTTTCAGAATATATCTCGCTTCGTTTCAGGCATTCCATTGCCTCCTCATATTTGGTTTCCCTGATAAGCAGCAGTGCCATGTAACCTTCAGCCGAAGAGCGTCCCATCAGGGTATCCATCTGGTTATAATCCTTTATTGCATTTAACAAGTAACCCTTTGCCCTTTGATAATCCCCCATGTCGAATGCGGCCTTTCCGGCATTAGTGTTGAAAACCGCAATTCCCCTGAAGATTTTCTTTTCATCACATATATGCATCGCCTTGTCGTAGTACTTCAGAGCATCCTGAAACTTCATGTTGTAGCGCCTGATTTCCCCGATATAATTGTACGCAGCTGCAATATTCAGGGAATATCTGTCCTCCTGCTTGCTCAACGCTTCAAATACCGCAATTGAATGCTTCAAGGTTTCCTCAGCCTCTTCGTAATTTTCTGTCATCAGCCTTTGCAAACCCTTCAGGCGAAGCAGGATGCCCATTTCGTCCATTTGCTTGTATTTTTCTGCAAGCACAATACCTTTTGACACATATTCCTGCATCAGAGCTGCATTGTGAACCTGAATCCCATAGTATATCATCTGCCTGCAGCCCTTCAGTATATACAAGTAATCCCCATTCCTTTCAGCCAGCTCAAGCAGATACTTGATGGCCTTCACGCCCAGGCCGTATTCCCCTTCCTGGATGCAGTACCTGCCCTTTATATAATACAAAGCAAGCTCAAGGGACAACAGCTCTTTGGATTCATTATCCCGCCCCTTTATTTCCTTAAGCTGCTTCGTAAGCTCCTCCAGAGATTTTATGGATTCCTCCTGGTATAAAACAGCGTGGCTTTCTTCATTGGCATCATCATACAGCACAGGAAAAAGCTCATGCCCGAAATCAGAGTATTTATCCAGGCTTTTGATTCGGTAATTCAAAGCTGCCGGCCTGTTTCCCCCATTGGAAAAATGATATATGAGACTGGGATATAAGAACCTGTCGTTAAAGCCGCCCTTAAGCCTTTTCTCCAAGGCCTGTCCTATCCGGTTGTGAAGGATTCTTCTCCTTGTGGTGGACTGGAGCCCATATATAAATTCTCTCAGCTTGTTGTGAGTGAATTCAAAGCTTACGTCCCCAACCTTTTCTACTTCTCTTATGATATATTTGCCTTGAAGCTCCTCTAATACGTCCAGAAGCTCCAATTCCGCCCTGCCGCTCAATGCCTCAAGCATATCCAGGTCAACCCTGTCAAAAAACATTGATATTATATTCAGGAGCTTCATACCCTCCTCAGAAATATTCATTATCCTGCTCTTCAAAATGTCCTGGGCCTTGCCTGAAATTTCTCCTATTACACCCTTTTCCTTTACAGTGTTAATAAGTTCTATAAGGAAAAAAGCATTTCCCTCCGTTTCTTCATATATCCGGTCCTTCAATTCTTCCGACAAAAGCTGCTCCGGCAGCAGCTTTACAATAAACTCCTCCACCTCTTCTTTAGTGAACCTCGGAAGTACGAGTTTCTCAACCAGCCCCTCCTTCACCATGGCTGCAATAAACTGTTCCACCCTTTTTCCATAACTGTTCCTGCAGGTGGCGACTATCATTATTCCACTGTCACCTATGTGTCTAAGCACAAAGCTCAGAAGCCTTATGCTTGTTCCATCCATCCAGTGCAGGTCCTCGAAGATTAATACCAGCTTCTTTTTAGCACAGATCTTTTTTAATACTTCCAGAACCGCTTCTTCAATCACCTTATACTTTACCTTGTCTATACGTTCAACAAGAGTATAGGCCTCAGCTTCTATGTCAGGGTCGAAGGCCGGGAAAAGGCGTACGATTATATTTTTCCAGAGCTGAGGTATTTCAATACCTTCCCTTTTTATAATATCTGCCAGTGATGAAAAAAACTGATTCCACGGCTTAAGTGGATAACCCTCCTCGGCTTGATAACAATTGGATTTTATTATGCATAGACTGCTTTTATCCACATTTTCGAAAAAACGCTCCTTAAGCCTTGTTTTTCCTATTCCAGCTTCCCCCACTATCAGAATAGACTTGTACTCTTTCCGGAGGCAAAAGCTCTCAAACTGTTCCTCCATTATGCCCAGTTCCAGGGACCTCCCATAGAAAAACCCTCCTGTACTGTCTCTTTTGCTGTCCTCAAGGCTGCGTCTTTCCATATTGCTCATATGAAGCTTCTCAGTGCTGTTATCAGGTGCTATTCCAAGCTCCCGCCCCAAGATTTGCTTCAGCTTGCGGTAAAGCTCTTCGGCCTTATGATATGCGCCTATGCTTCCGTAACTCTCCATAAGCAACCTGTAAGACCTCTCATCCAAGGGGTCCTCATTTATAAGGAGCTTTGCATAATGCTCAAGCCTGCCGTGCTCATTCTTCTTGCTGCATTGGCTGATCCTCTCATATAGCTTGGACATATAAAGGTCTCTATAATAATCTCTGCAATGAGACATCCATTCCTCATACTTATCGACCTCTTTGACAAGAAAGCCTTTCAAAAACTCACCACCGTAAGCCTCCACAGAGGCTTCACTGTCCTTTAGGAATTCCTGCAGGTCTGTTTCTATGCTAATATCAGGATTAAGCAACACAGTTGACTTTTGCGGCGATATGATTATTTCTTCATGAAAGGTTTTGCGTATTGTATATAAAGCGTGGCGCAGGTTCTTCTTGGCTGTTTCCTCATCAGTCTCACCCCAGAGCAGATCTACCAGCTCATCCCTGGTCGCCTGCCTGTTTACAACAAGATAATAAAACAAAGCCTCCGCCTTTTTAAAGGGGAATACTATCTGTTCATCGTCCTTAATAACCAATGGAGCTTGGAGCAGTTTAACCTTTACCTGACTCATGAAATCACCTTCTATACGTTTCGCACTAAACATTTTTTATTATATCAAATGTGCGGATTGTTTTTCTTAATTTGTCCATATATTGAAGCTATGCTTCCAGGCAAGTCATTGCCAGGGAGGGACATTTGCTGTTTCCGTCCGTTAATTTCATATATATTTATTTTACCATATCTTTTTATTATCGGTTAACCATAATGTACCCTCTTACTGCTTGTATAATTTTTCTGATGTGGTAGGATAATTGTTAATAGCTTTATAAGGAGGATACCAATTTGATAACCGAAAATGAAAAGAAAGTATATGATGCATTAAACCAGCTGGAAATTCCGTATGTGCGCTACGAGCACATTCCAGTATTTACTATAGCTGAAATTGATGATTTGAAGCTTGAAATGGAAGGCCAGCACTGTAAGAACCTCTTTGTAAGGAATCACAACGGACATGTGCATTATCTGGTGCTTGTATCCCAGGAAAAACGGGCAGACCTCAAGGATATTGCAGCCCAGATAGGAAGCTCCCGCTTAAGCTTTGCCTCAGAAGAAAGGCTGATGAAGTACCTGGGCCTCACTCCCGGCTCCGTCACTCCTCTTGGACTGCTGAATGATGAGGAAAGGAACGTCATAGTTCTTATAGATGAAGACCTTAAAAAAGCAAAGCATATATGCTTTCATCCCAATGTCAACACGGCTTCAGTATCAATATCCTGCGAGGACTTTGAAAAGTTCCTCAAGTGGCGGGGCAATGAATATAAATATGTGAAGATATAATTTGCCTTTTAGTGGAGCCATTATTTTATTAAGATATAATGTTTAAACAATTGTAATCTGGCCTTCTTCAAGTACTCTCAGCCGGCTTCCCTTAACTAAAGCCAGAGCAGCAGCAAGCGTTAGCAGAGTACTTATACTGATCCAGATATTCGGCATTAGAGTACCGGATGCTGTACCCGACTGCAATTGCTGACTTCTTTTCTTGATTCTTTCCAGTGACACTGCAAAGAGTATATAGCTTCCCAGTACATATGCCAAAGCACCGCCAGCCACTACTTCGGAAGGAGTGGGGCCAACATTTAAGCCAGTTTCGTTTTTCCCTGACTGCTCTATTTTTATTGACATCAAGGCTGACATAAAAAATATTAAATAAGCAGCTATTGTTATTATATTGCCCAGGTTTTCAGTTTCGAGCAGTTCAGTCTCTGATGGCATAATATCACTCCCCCTCAGTATTATAGTATTCAGGCTGTATAAAAATACTACAGCAATGACTGCACCAAAATATATTCCGTGAGTAAATATTAAAAGGGAGGAACATATTATTTGCCAGATACGTTCCCCCCTCTGTTTTTATTTCTATTCCATCAGCCTGTTTTCAAGTATCTGCTCCATGGAGAAATCCTCCACGCCCAGATAATACACAGCTGTGTCAATGAGTGCTTCCATTGGCAGCAGTCCGATTATCTCACTGCCTACAATGGATACCCCGTATCTTGCCGCTTCTATCCTGATGAGCTCAAAGGCCCTGTAAAGTGCTGTCTTTGTATAGTCAGTCATATTCATGGAAATCTGTACTATACCCCTGTCCTTAAGCTCGATGCCTATTGCCTTGCAGAATCTCAGACCGCCGTTTAAGAACCTTACGTTCCTGGCAATCTTATTGGCAATATCCATGCTGTTTGTGTTTAAGTTTACATTGAAGGCTACAAGCGGCATTCTTGCACCGATAACTGTAGCACCGGCTGTAGGATGTATTTCTGTAGGGCCAAAATCCGGCTTCCATTCCGGCTGCTTTATCTTCTCTGCCATTCCTTCAAATTCACCCTTGCGGATATTTGCCAGGTTTTCTCTCTTTGGATCTGTAGCAGCCTTCTCATACAGGAAGATCGGAAGCTTATACCTTTCTGCGGCTTCCCTGGCAACTTCCTTAGAAAGCTCAACAGCTTCTGTCATACTTACATTCTTTATAGGTATAAAGGGCACTACATCTATAGCTCCCATTCTTGGGTGCTGTCCCTGATGCTTGGTCATATCAATAAGCTCTATTGCCTTGCCCATAGCTTCAAGCACTGCATTCTTTACTGCCTGAGGCTCACCTACCACTGTTACAACTACTCTGTTGTGGTCTTCGTCCCTCTTGTAATCCAGAAGCTTTACACCATCTTTTCCCCTGAAGGGATTGACAATTTTCTCTATTTTGTCCAAATCTCTTCCTTCACTGAAATTCGGCACGCACTCTATTATTTTGCTCATTCCGCTCATTTGCCTTCTCCCTTCTATTTCTTCAGTGCTTTTTCAACCAAGCCCTTAACCAGCTCTTCCTTTGGAATAAACGGTATTGTTATATGGTCGGTCTTTGAATTCTCTTTATTGTACTCGATACTTGTGGTTATGGAATGCTCGTTTCTAGCCCAGGCTCTTCTTGCAACTCCGCCCATAACATCCCATGGCATAGCAGTCTTTAATATATTGTCTACTCTCTCACTTCCGTCCAGAACCATTCCGAAGCCGCCGTTGATTGATTTGCCTATACCTACCCCGCCTCCATTATGGAGTGCAACAAGGCTCATTCCTCTTGCTGCATTTCCTGCGAAGCACTGGGTAGCCATATCTGCCATTACATTACTGCCGTCTTTGATATTTGAAGTTTCTCTGAAAGGAGAGTCAGTACCGCTTACATCGTGATGGTCACGGCCCATCATTACCGGCCCTATTTCTCCATTCCTGACCATTTCATTGAATTTCAGCGCTATCTTTGTCCTTCCGATAGCATCCTGGTACAGGATTCTAGCCTGAGTACCAACAACCAGCTTGTTCTTTTCAGCATCTCTGATCCAGATGTAATTGTCCCTGTCCTGTCCTCTTCTGTTGGGGTCAATGCATTCCATTGCTGCCTTATCTGTTTTTATCAGGTCTTCATGTTTGCCGCTTAAGCATACCCATCTGAAAGGCCCGTAACCATAGTCAAAAAGCTCCGGTCCCATAATGTCCTCTACATAGGAAGGCCATATGAATCCATCCTTCTCGTCTATACCATTCTTTGATATTTCCTGGACTCCGGCGTCATATACAGACTTCATGAAGGCGTTGCCATAGTCAAAGAAGTATGTTCCCTTGGCTACCAAAGCCTTTATCATTTCAAAGTGCTTTCTCAGGGACTGGTCTACCAGCTTAGCAAACTTCTCCCTGTCAGACTTCAGCATCTCGGTTCTCTGTTCAAAGGTCAGTCCCTGAGGGCAGTAGCCTCCTTCATATACTGCATGGCAGGAGGTTTGATCTGAAAGGAGTTCTACTTTAATATTATTCTTTACGGCATATTCAAGAAGGTCAACTATGTTTCCATGATAGGCTATGGACATAGGCTCCTTTTTTTTCATATACTCATGAGCAATTTCAAATACTTCCTTAAGGTCTGAGGATACTTTTTTTACCCAGCCCTGGTCGAGTCTTGTTTTTATCCTCGAGTAATCTACTTCTGCTATTATTCCTACTCCATTTGCTATTTCCACTGCTTTTGGCTGAGCTCCGCTCATACCGCCGAGGCCGGAGGTGATGAACAGTCTTCCTCTAAGGTCACCGTCCTGTGGTATGCCAAGCTTCAATCTGCCAGCATTCAATAAAGTGTTGAAGGTACCGTGTACTATTCCCTGAGGCCCTATATACATCCAGCCTCCGGCAGTCATCTGTCCGTAGTTGGCTACACCCATCTGCTCTGCTATATCCCAATCCTTTGGATTGTCAAACATACCGACCATCAGGGCATTGGTTATTACTACTCTTGGAGCCTCAGGCTTAGATCTGAATAATCCCACAGGATGGCCTGATTCTACTACCAGGGTCTGTTCATTTGTCATTGTTTCAAGATATTTTATTATTAACCTGTACTGCATCCAGTCATGGCATACCGACCCGGTCTCCCCGTAGGTAACCAATTCATATGGATATAAAGCTACATCAAAGGCAAGATTGTTGTGTATCATTACCTGGAATGCCTTGCCTTCAATGCAGTTTCCCTTGTACTCGTCAATAGACTTGGCCTTCAGGTCTCCCTCAGGTCTGAAACGGTAGCCGTATATCCTGCCTCTTGTCAGAAGCTCTTCCAGAAACTCAGGAGCTACTTTCTCATGAAGCTCTTCAGGTACATAACGGAGCGCGTTTTTGAGTGCCGTCTCTGTTTGTGCAGGAGTAAGCTTGTAACCCCTATCCGGAGCCCTTCTTATTCCTTCCTTGAATTTTGGATACTCAGGTAATACATTGTCAAGCTTAATGGTCATTGCTTGGGAAATTTCTTTGTTACTGACCATATTTAACCCTCCTTATGTTTAATTATATATATTGAATATTAGAATAAACCTGTGATTACACCATTCTTATCTATATCAATCTTTTCTGCTGCAGGCACCTTAGGCAGTCCCGGCATTACCATGATATCCCCTGTCAGGCATACTATGAAGCCCGCTCCGGCAGATACCCTTACTTCCTTCACGTTTACCTTGAAGCCCTTTGGTGCACCTAAAAGGCTAGGATCATCAGACAGTGAATATTGTGTCTTTGCCATGCATATAGGCAGCTTATCAAGGCCGAAATCCGTAAGCCTCTTCATTTCCTTCTGAGCCTTGGCAGAGAAAATAACACCGTCCCCGCCATATATTTCCTTTACAATCGTTTCTATTTTCTCGGCTATAGAAGCTTCAACATTATATAGATACTTGAAGTCAGGTGTTGAGCCTTCAACCAGCTTTACAAGGGTTTCGGCCATTTCTGTTCCGCCTTCTCCGCCCTTTGCCCAGCACTCATTCAGTGCAACCTCCACACCATAAACCTTGCACTTCTTAATAAGAAGCTCTATTTCCGCTTCTGTATCAGATACAAAACGGTTTACGGCAACCATTACAGGAAGTCCGAACTTGCGAATGTTTTCAACCTGCTTTTCAAGATTTGCAAAGCCCTTATCCACTGCTTCAAGATTTTCTTTGCTGAGATCCGCTTTTGCTACTCCGCCATGCATTTTAAGAGCGCGCAAAGTTGCTACTATTACTACTGCAGATGGCTTCAAGCCTCCATAGCGGCATTTGATGTCCAGGAACTTCTCTGCTCCAAGGTCAGCACCGAAGCCGGCCTCAGTAACAAGGTAATCACCCAGCTTCAAACCCAGCCTTGTGGCCATTATACTGTTGCAGCCATGGGCTATGTTGGCAAACGGACCGCCGTGTATAAGTGCAGGCGTATTCTCAAGAGTCTGAACCAGGTTTGGCTTTATTGCATCCTTCATAAGCGTAGCCATAGCTCCCTGCACCTTCAGATCGGCACATGTAACCGGCTCTCCTGCGTAGTTATATGCAATAACCATTTTGCCGAATCTTTCCTTAAGGTCCATCAGGTCATTGGAAAGGCATAAAATAGCCATTATTTCAGAAGCCACAGTAATCATAAAGCCATCCTGCCTTGCAAAGCCGTTGGCTTTTCCTCCAAGGCCCACCACTACTTCACGGAGCGCCCTGTCATTCATATCCATTACTCTTTTCCATACTATCTGCCTTGAGTCGATATTCAGTGAATTTCCATGGTTGATATGATTGTCTATAGCAGCAGAAAGCAGGTTGTTAGCTGCAGTTATTGCATGGAAATCTCCTGTAAAATGGAGGTTGATATCCTCCATAGGTACAACCTGGGCATAACCACCGCCTGCAGCTCCGCCCTTCACACCGAAAACCGGTCCTAAGGAAGGCTCTCTTAAAGCAATAACAGTCTTTTTACCGATTTTATTAAGTGCCTGGCCCAAGCCTACTGAGGTGGTTGACTTTCCTTCTCCTGCAGGAGTTGGGGTAATAGCCGTAACTAATATCAGCTTACCGTCCGGCTTATCCTTTAATCTTTCAAAAATGCTGAGGTTGATTTTTGCCTTGTACTTCCCGTAAAGCTCCAGTTCATTCTCTTCTATGCCCCATTGCTCTGCAATTTCTGCTACAGGCTTCATTTTCGCCTGCTGTGCGATTTCTATATCACTGGGAACCTTAACTTCCATTTGCATCATCCCTTTCTCATGTCTTTTGAAATTTCTTAATTTTATTTTATACCAAAGTGCGTCGCAAAAACGTCTAAAAATGACACCTGTTTTGGTATTTTAATTATTTCTTTAGTTTGTATCACGGAAATTTAATTCATTCAATGTTGAATCGTTTCTGCAATATATTTGCGAAGAAGTTCTTAAAAGTAGTACAATAAATATATTCCAATATCTGAGGTGAGTTATTGAATGCTGGAAGTAAAGTATAAAATATGGCTGGATAAGGATGGGAAGGTATTTGGGAAAGGCCCTTATTGTCTTTTAAAAGGAATAAAAGATAAAGGTTCACTGTCTGAATCGGCAAAAAGCATGGGAATGTCTTATAACAAGGCCTATAATTTAATCAAGGATATAGAAGACAGGCTGGGCTATAAACTACTAACCAGCAAATCCGGTGGTACAAAAGGAGGGGGCTCTTCCCTGACAATAGAGGCAGAAAGCTTGATAAGTGCATATGAAAAATTCTTCCATGAATGTGAACAAAGCATACAAGAAATATTTGATAAGCATTTTAAAGACAAGGATTTATCAGATATATAAAACTTATAATTGGAAAAAAATACTGGATTAAATTACCGATAACCGTTATACTATTGTTAGTATAACGGTTATTTTATTATATATTATAAGGAGTTGATAAATTTGAAAAGAATTTTACTAATCCTAACTGTTCTAATCAGCGCTATTTACCTTTCAGGGTGTGCACAACCGCAGCAACAGGTGCAGCAAAGCTCTAAAAATATAACAATTTGTGCTGCTGCGAGCTTAAGAGATGCCCTGAATGAAATTCAACCAAGGTTTGAGCAGGAAAAAGGAATCAAGCTTACTTTCAACTTCGGTTCATCCGGTGCATTACAAAAGCAGATCGAAGAAGGGGCACCGGCAGATATATTTATTTCGGCAGGAAAAAAACAGATGGATGCTCTGGAGGATAAAAATCTTATTGATAAGGAAAGCAGGAAAAATATACTTGGCAATAAGCTTGTCCTGATTGTCCCCAATGAATATAAGGATAACATTAAAACCGTATCCGATTTGGTAAATATGGATGTCAAAATAAGCATAGGCGAGCCTGAAAGTGTTCCTGCAGGGCAATATGCAAAGGATAGCCTTACATATCTGAATTTATGGGATAAGCTTAACAGTAAAATTGTAAATGCCAAAGATGTGAAACAAGTAGTTGCATATGTTGAGAAGGGCGAAGTTGCGGCAGGAGTAGTATATAATTCTGATGCAGCAGTTATAAAAAACAGCACAATAGTGCAAATCTTTGATGAGAATTCTCATAAACCAATAGTTTATCCGGGGGCAATTATTTCTGCCAGTAAGGACAAAGAAGCTGCAAAAGCATTTTGGGATTACTTAAATACTGATAGTGCGAAGCAAATATTTGAAAAATATGGGTTTGATATTAGTACAAAGTAGGTAGATTTAAATGATTTTGGATCCAATATTAATATCTCTTAAAGTTGCATTGACTGCTACAATATTTACTCTGGGAATCGGCGTATTCCTGGCAAGATTATTCACAAAGTACTCTTTTAAAGGTAAGGATATATTTGAAGCCTTAATTATACTGCCAATGGTTTTACCCCCTTCAGTTGTGGGATATGGCCTATTGATTTTAATAGGTAAAAGAGGTTTTATAGGGCAATTCCTTTATAATGCCTTTGAAATAAGGCTTGTATTTACATGGGTAGCAGCTTGTATAGCCGCTGCCATTGTATCGCTGCCTTTAATGTATCAAAGTTGTAAAGCGGCATTCATGAATATAGATCCTGTTTATGAAAATGCTGCAATGACTCTTGGAGCAGATAAAAAAAGAGTGTTCTGGAAAATATCACTGCCTTTAGCCTGGCCGGGAATAGTAAGCGGCATTGTTTTATCCTTCGCCAGGGCTCTGGGAGAATTCGGCGCAACTTTAATGGTTGCCGGAAATATACCCGGCAAGACAGAAACTATTCCCCTTGCCATCTATTTTGCCGTTGAAAGCGGTAATTTGCAGAAAGCTAATATTTTAATGGGTATAGTAGTTATATTCAGCTTTATACTGATTTTCTGCCTTAATAGCTGGCTGAAGAAAAAGCATTTTAAATAACTATATAAATCGCACAAAGAAGATTACATGATTAGCTGCGATTTATAATATCAATGAAAATGTTTCGCACTATTGAACTATTATGTAATGGATTTAGTGCGAAACATATAGGTGGTTTTTATGGTAAATGTTAATCTGTATAAAAAGCTGCATTACTTTGATATAAATATTAAATTTGATGCAGACAAGGAAGTCGTTGTCATACAAGGCGAGTCAGGTGCAGGAAAAACAACAGTACTGGATTGTATTTCAGGTATCAAGTCACCGGATGAAGGGGAAATCCGTATTGATAATAAAATAGTTTTTTCATCGGAACAAGCTGTAAATATTCCTGCTAAAGACAGGGGGATAGGTTACGTATTTCAAAGCTATGCATTATTTCCCCATTTGACAGTTAAAGAAAATATACGCTTTGGGCTGAAAAGCAGAAGAATAAAGGATTCCAGTTATTCTGACCATATAACCGAGGTTCTGAAAATAAAGCATCTGGAAAACAGGTTTCCCAGTCAGCTTTCAGGAGGAGAAAAACAAAGAGTAGCATTATCCAGGGCATTGTCAGCAAAGCCGAAATTACTTCTTCTGGACGAGCCCTTTTCGGCATTGGATGGTAAGACAAAGAAAGCAGTATATGAAGAATTTCTGCAGCTTAAAAGCATGTGGAATACAGATGTGGTTTTAATAACTCACAATGATGAGGAAGCAAAGCTTTTGGGTGACAGAGTTCTGAAAATAAGTGACGGTATGTTGTTATAATCAATTGATGACGGGTGCAGAACTTAAGAACTTGTTCCAATATATTAAAAATTAAGTGGCTCTTGTATTCTGTACCTTATAACTGAATCCTTAACTATGATATAATATTTTTATATTTATAGATGGAGGTAGATTTACAAATGCTTAAATGGAAATATGAATTTGAAACTGGTGTTGCACACCTGGACGAACAGCACAGACACCTCTTTGAAATTGGTAACAAGGCTTACTCCCTACTGGACGACGATTTGGACAAATTTGATGAAATAGTGGCTGTGGTAAGCGACCTTAAAGACTATGCTATCTACCATTTTAACTCTGAAGAAGAATATATGAAAAGTATCGGTTATAGAAAATATTTGTCACATAAGGTTGAACATGATGACTTTGTTGCAAAAATAAAGGGCGTTAATTTTGAAAAAGTGGATGAGCGTCAGGAAGAGTATCTCAGAGAAATAATTGGTTTTGTTTTTGACTGGATTACTAACCATATTTTAGGTAAAGATATGGATTATGCTGCAAAATAATTCTTTTAGCCTCCTGTATGTTTTACATTAAATATTTTACAAATAATTATGTGAAAATTAAAGTATATATATTGCAATTCTGTAAATATTAAGATATTATTGTATAAACGAACACAAACAAAATAGCGTTGACAAGGAGGAGTACATACTCTCCCGAAGCAAAGAGAGAAGATGGCAGGTGCGAATCTTCGTGACGGAAGTATGGAAGTAGCCTTCGAGCTGTGAACCGAAAAGGCATGGTCTGAGTAGGCTTCAACGGAGATTTCCACCGTTACAGGGAAAGCGATATCGGATAATATATGTAATATTGTCCTGTATTGGCAGAGAGCAGATAATATTATCTGAATATAGGTGGTACCACGGACGCATACAGTTCGCCCTAAGCAAAACAATGGAATGCTTATGGCGGACTTTTTGTTATGTGTTCGTAAATTTAAGGAGGTATTACCATGCAGAAAAACTATGACTTCAAACAAGTAGAAGAGGAAATGCAAAGCTTCTGGAAACAAAACTCCATTTACAGCTTTGATATCAACAGTCCAAATGAGATCTATTCTATTGACACACCACCACCTACAGTCAGCGGGAGCCTGCATATCGGGCATATATTTTCCTATACACAGGCGGAGATGATTGCGCGTTTTAAACGCATGCAAGGCTACAATGTCTATTATCCCTTTGGTTTTTACGATAATGGCCTGCCGACAGAACGGCTTGTTGAAAAGGATGAAGGCATAATTGCAAAGAACCTGCCCAGAAGCGAGTTCATCAGAAAATGTACTGCGGTCATCGAAAAATACGAAAAGGAATTTAAGGAGCTATGGCAGTCCCTGGGCTTTTCAGTTGACTGGTCGCTGCAGTATGAGACCATAAATCCAGTTGTTCAGCGTATATCCCAGAGATCCTTTATCAGGCTGGTCAAAGAAGGAAAAGCATATATGAAGGAGTCTCCTGTATTGTGGTGCACTGAATGCCAGACCTCCATTGCCCAGGCTGAGTTGGATACTGTAGATATGGAGACCAGTTTCAACTATATTCAGTTTATGGCAGGCAATGAAAAGCTTACAGTTGCCACCACAAGACCTGAACTTCTTTATGGCTGCATATGCCTGTTTGTAAATCCAAAGGATGACAGATTTAGAAAATACATTGGAAAGAACGCCCTCGTTCCTTTGTACAACTATTCCATTCCCATACTCGCAGATGAGAAGGTCAGCCTTGACAAGGGTACAGGTGTTGTTATGTGCGCAACCTTTGGCGACAGTGCAGATGCTGAGTGGTATGAAACACATAAACTGCCTTATAGGAAAGTAATACTGCCGGATGGTACAATAGATGAAAGTATTCTGTTTATTGGAGGCCTGAAGGTCATAGCGGCGCGAAAACAGATTATAAAACTCCTTTCAGATAGCGGACTGCTTATAAAATCCGAAAATATATCTCATACAGTTGCTGTCCATGAACGCTGCGGGAAAGAAATAGAAATTATACCGTCAAGACAATGGTATATTGACATTCTCTCCAATAAGGAGCTGTTTCTGGAGGCTGCTGACAAAATCAACTGGTATCCTTCCAGTATGAAGAGCAGATATACACTATGGGTTGAGAACCTCAAGTGGGATTGGTGCATATCCCGGCAGCGCTATTTTGGTGTTCCTTTTCCGGTGTGGTACTGCAGGGATTGCGGCAAGGCAATACTTGCAAGTGAAGGGGCACTTCCTGTAAATCCTCTTGAAGCAGGACCCGGTACCCCTTGTTCCTGCGGATGCAATGAATTCATACCTGAGAGTTCCGTCCTTGACACCTGGGCTACTTCATCAGTTACACCGCAAATAAATGCAAAATGGTGTGAGGCTAACGATATTTCAGGCAGACTGCTCCCGATGAGTCTGAGGACGCAAGCTCATGAGATTATTCGTACATGGGCATTTTATACCATTGTAAAAAGCCTCTATCATACCGGTAAAATCCCTTGGAAAGACATAATGATATGTGGTTTTGTCCTTGCAAAAAAAGGGGAAAAAATCAGTAAATCAAAGAATAACTCCGAGCTATCGCCATCTGCTCTCATTGAAAACCACTCTGCTGATGCAATCAGATATTGGGCTGCCAATTCCAAGCTCGGCACCGACACCTTTTTTTCGATAGATGAGCTGGGTACCTCCAGAAGGTTTATCACCAAGCTGTGGAATGCGGCCAGGTTTTCCATATCCCATTTGCAGGATTACGACCACACTGCCTATATAGATTTAATGCCTGTTGACAAATGGATTCTTGAGCGCTGCAAACAGACTGTTATTGAAACCAGAAGACTTTTGAACCAGTATGAAATAGGTTCTGCGCGGCATGAAATTGACAACTTCTTCTGGAAAGACTTCTGTGATAATTATCTGGAAATCGTCAAGGAAAGGCTGTATCAGCCAGAAAAGCACGGGTTTAAGGAGCGCCGGTCGGCACAGCATGCGCTTTATTGCTGCCTGCTTGAAATTTTAAAGTTATATGCTGTTTATGTTCCGCATATCACAGAATACATCTACCAGGAATTTTTCAGGAAGTATGAGGGCTGTATCTCCCTGCACCTGCTGACCTGGGAAGCTGAAGAACCTGTATATGATGATTTGCTTATGTTTGGAGAGAAGCTGAAAGGCATTATTGCGGATGTAAGAAAGTACAAGACAGAAAATTCCCTTTCCATGAAAACGGAAATACCGAAAGTTGCCATTGAGGCAGATGGCAAAAATATAGAAATGTTCAAACAAACCATCAATGACATAAAGGCTTGCTGTCAGGCCGGGGAGGTAATGATAACACAGTAAATTTAATAATGCCGGATACAGAACTTAAGAACTTATTTTACTGCACTCATCAATTTAGCTCTTTTGTTCTGTACCCGGCAATTTAATCCCTTACCAAATTTCTATTTGAAATAAAAAAGTATGACATCCCCTTAAGCTATCATACCTGATCCCAAATCACATTTATTCAAAACATATTTTCAAACATGGTGGGGGATACGGGACTCGAACCTGCGACTTCCACCTTGTGACGATGGCACTCTAACCAGCTGAGTTAATCCCCCACACAAAACACTATATATATTATAACTCTGATGTAAAATTTTATCTATTATATTTTAATTTTATGATTTGAAATTCTATTCAAATTTCATTAGCTATACGTTTCGCGAAAAACAAATAACATATTTTTTCAAATTTCGCGTAAACGTTTCCTTGGATGTTATTGAATTCGCGCCATACCCAATTTAAGATTACCTTACGCGTTCAATATAGACCCCGGCAGCAAAGAACAGTACTCCCATTGCCAGGAGTACAATGGTAGGAAATACAGCCGCTTCGATTCCCATACCCTTGCTTGCGATGCTTTCCATACCCTGCATAGCCCATTTCTGAGGGGTAAGCTCTGCCAGAAATAGCAGCAGCTTGCTGTTTACAATATCCAAAGGCCACATGCAGCCTCCAAGCATCGAAGTGCTGGTCAGCACCACCGGAGCTATTGCAGAGAGCTGTGCGTTGGTTTTCACTACTCCTGACATCAGCAGACCCATTGAGGTGACAGTGAATACAAATGCCCCTGCAACCATCAGAACCCCCGCTATGCTGCTTCCCCAGTCTATACCCAACAGGTATCTGCCGCCAAGTATCAACACTCCTATTTGAACTGCGCCGGTAAGGTATGCCACAACCATGCTTCCTCCCAGTATGGAAGCCTTAGATACCGGTGATATGAGCATTCTCTGCCAGGTTTTATACTGCCTGTCGCTTAGTATCGTACCTATTCCGAATACCATCGTGTACATGGAAAAGAATAAGGAAAAACCGATCATAGAGTGCTTCAGGTTTTCATAACCGCTGTCTGATCCTGTTCCAGAAGTAGTAGTCACTACCATGGGATTTCTGTAATTCCACGCTTCCATTACACCCCGGTAAGCTTCTGCCTTTAGCACATGTTCATCGACTTCAGGCTTCTCTGCCCTTATGAAGTCGGTTGTAATGTCTGCTATTCTCACACCTCCGACCATTTTAAGCGCAATATTTGATGCCAGCTTTTGAAGGGTTAGTATCATGGTGTCGTCCTTTATTTTTATTACTCCCAGGGAAACCTGCTCTCCGCCTTTTATATCCTTGTCAAAGCCCTTTTGTATTACCAACGCAGCAAGCGCCTTACCCTCCTGCACTTTTGCCGCTGCAGCTTTCATATCTGCCTCAATGAAATTAATCCCATCATCAGCCTTAAGCTCATTAATGAAAGCCTCCGAATAGCTGCTCTTATCCTCATCCACAATGAACACTGCAGGTCTGTACCCGTCCATGGAAGCGCCGAATATTGCAGTCAGGCCGAAGGCCATGACAGTCATAAGTACAAATACGGCAATATCATCCTTAAGCCTTAACAGCCTTAATCGGATTATGCTTAACATCACGAACCGCTCCCTTCTCCCTGAGTATCAGCACTGAAAGCAGTGCAAACAAAGCACCTATGGCTGTCAAAACCCCAATATGACTTATAATATCCTGTGTCCCGTATCCCATCATAATCTTCAGATATGCCTTTAGAGCCACCCCGTTGAGAGAAAGGAAGCTGAGCTTCTGGAATATCGAGGGCATAATGTCTGTCGGAAAAAAGCTGCCCCCCAGAAGTGCCATGGTCTGTATGATAACTGTCTCAAAAATGTTTGCCATTTTGTAATTGCCTGCCCTGCAGGTGGCGGCTGCAAGTGCTGCTCCGATTCCTGCTATTGCAAATGCCGATGAGATACTTATAAGCATAACAGGAAAAGTACTGCCCCACCGAACCTTTAATACAATATGTGAAAATTCAATCATAACAACTATCTGAAGCAAAGCAATCAAAAACACAGTGAAAAACTTGCCTGCCATGATTCCCAGCTTTGATGCCCCTGCCATTATCATTCTTTGATAGGTTATGTTCTCTTTTTCCTCCAGAAGCATTCTCCCGCCGTGACCGGCAGCAAAGAGAATGAACATCGTCAGCATTGCTGCGGAATAATAGTCGAAGCTTGAAATACCTCTCCTGCCCTCTACCACCATATTGTCTATATTTATCCTGATACTCTCCATTGCTTTGCTTATTCCGTCCATTGCTTCCTTCATGCCCTTGAAGCCGTCACCCCCAAGCTCATTGGCCATGGCAGCTTCAATAAGAACATTTTTCCCAATCACAACCGAGGACATAGTATCACAGTAAGCTTCGACAATGCTCTCAACCACCTGGCCGTCTATGCTCCGGTCCGGATGTGTCAGCACTCCGATATCCACCTTGTTCCTGAAGGGCGTCAGGAGATTGAGCTTCATATCATACACGAACTTATCAGGAAGAAGAACTATCGCGGAAACCTCTCCGGCCTTCAGCAATTCTCGGGCTCTTTCCTCTTCTTCTATCCTGTACCTTATAAGCTTTCCGACTTCTTCGCTGCCCATGAAATCCTCGAAGAATATTTTTTCCGGATCTACATCCCCACTTGAAGCCCTTAGCTCTTCCACAGCCTCCTCACCCATACTCCTGGCTATAAGACCGTTGCTCAGGGTATCATAGAACATCTCCGAATCCTTAACCCCGTCATACTGCTTCACGACAGCAATATTAACACTTTCCATACCGCCGATATCTCCGCTTAAGAAGGATCCCTTTAAGGCCGAGCTCAATATCACCATAAGCACCAGAGGCATCATGAGAATGATTGTAAGAGCCTTCCTGTCACTCAATATGGTTTTAAGATCCTTTATTATAATGCTTATAACCTTCATATTCATTCTCCTTAATCCCTCAGAGCCTTTCCCGTCAAGTGAAGGAAAACCGCCTCAAGATTTGGCTTCCTGACGTCAATGGATGAGATACGCCTTCCATGCTCTGTTACCATGGCAATAATATCTGCCAATGCCATATCAACGTTTTCACCTGATACTGCTATTTCATCCTGTGTCAGCTCCGCTCTTGCCACTCCCTTTATAGACTTAAGCTTTTCAAGTATATTCTTATCCGACTTATCCAGCTTCAGGCTGACCTGTGTTTCTCCGCCTACCAGTTCCACCAGCTCCTCCTGGGTCCCCGAGGCTATTATTTTCCCCTGATCCATGATACAGATACGGCTGCACAGGTATTCCACCTCTTCCATGTAGTGGCTGGTATAGATTATTGTCATCCCCTGCCTGTTCAGCTCCAGTACCGTATCCATTATATGATTCCGCGACTGCGGGTCTATTCCTACAGTCGGCTCATCCATTATGAGAAGCTCCGGCTTGTGAAGCAAAGCTGCCCCTATATTCAGCCTTCTCTTCATGCCTCCCGAGTATTTATCCACCCTATCCTTTAAGCGGCCGTTTAGTCCTATGACTTCAGTCACTTCACCGATCCTTTTCTTTAGTTCCGCACCCTTAAGCCCATACATTCTTCCCCAAAAGCTCAGATTCTCGTAGCCTGTAAGGGTAGGATACAGGGCTATATCCTGGGGCACAACCCCCAGCCTCTGCCTGACAGGCTTCGTATCTTCAAATATATTCCTGCCTTCAAACAGCACCTCCCCTTTCGAAGGGGGTATCAAAGTGGATATCATGGAAATTGTTGTGGATTTCCCTGCTCCGTTAGGTCCAAGCAATCCGAAAATTTCTCCCCGCTCTACCTCGAAGCTGACTCCGTCCACCGCCTTTGTACCGCCAAAGCTCTTATACAGGTTTTCTACCTTCAACAATGTCATGTCACTCACCCTTATTATCCTTATTAATGAACAGGTCTTCCATCACAAATGGCATACCGGCATCCATTTCATCCATATTTATTGTGTTTTCCTCCGTCAGTACAGGGAAGTCAAACTTTTGCTCCTTATTTATATCCCAGCTCTTTATATCCAACCTGTAGCTCACACTGGCCAGACTGGCAGCTTTGACATCATTTACCTTAAGTGCCAATTCAATTATTTCATTGACTATATACCCGTCAATATCAACATAGGCAGTGTAACTGAAGCTTTCAACCGTATAGTTCCTGATGTCCTCCTTAATGTCGGAAAGCAGTTTTTCCAAGGAAGTATCCTTAAACTTCTCTACATTCTTTTTAATATAGTCTTCAAAGCTCTCTTTTAGCTTTTCATCCTTTGACAGAATATCCAGTGCGTCTGCCACCAGGCTTTTGATCTGCCCGTCATTCAGCTTTATGGTATATTCTGTGGTCTTCACTTCACCGTCAGGAGTAGTCAGCACTATATCCTTGCCCTTGAAAACATCTTCCTTTTTCAGCACTCCAAGCCATTTTGCACTGAGTTCCTCCTGTGTTTCCTTGGAAATAAACTCAGGTTCACCCCCTGTTTTTTGCTCTATATCCATAGAAGCCTGCATTTCTTCAAGTCTCATATACTTTCCTATAACCGGCAGCTTCATGAATACTTCATCACCGTTCACGAATATATCCAGATCAAAACCCAGCCCCCCAAGGCTGAGGTAGTTCCTGAATATCCCTTTATCTATATCATCATCAGAGGTCACACTAAAGCTTCCCTTCATATCCTTGAAGTAGTTCAGCTCCTTTATCTGCTCTTCTGTCATCCCTTCAGTGTTGAAGTCCATCACTACCGAAAATTCTCCCGATGTCTGGCCTTTTTTTATTTGCTCCGTTTTCTCTGCTGCCTTCTTATAATCGCCCAGGCTGTCTATGCTGCAGCCAACCAATGATACTGCAATCAATAAAGCAAGTATGGCAGCCATTAACTTTTTCATTTAAATCCCTCCTAGTTTTCTTACAGTATCATTTTACTAATTCATAAGCTTTATGTCGTGTATCTTAATTCACATCTTACTTATCTTACCCATGACTTTTCGCACAAAATATAAAAGATGTGCAACAATGCTTATTGGGTTTCGAGGTTCCGAGGTACGAGGTTTCGGGGGGAACGGGTAACACGGAACACACGGATGTTTCACGGAATCGCTGCGCGATTGCACGGAGGCTTTCATATGATTTATGTAGCCAAATGTTCCCCCACCGTGTCTTCCGTGGATTCCCGTGTTTTTCCGCAGGAAATCCGTGTTACCCGTACCTGTACCCATAAGGAATACCCGGACTTTCCTCGCAACCCCGTGACCTCGAAACCTCGTACCTGAAGAATGCTTCGCATTCTTCTACAATTTCATACCATATCAAAAGAAGGCGCATTAACGCCTTCACAGATCATTTTTTATTGTAAATACCGCCAGCTGCGTCCTGTCCCGAAGGTCCAGCTTTATCAGCACCTTGGTAATATGATTTTTCACAGTACCTTCACTAAGATACAGCTCATCAGCAATTTCCTTGTTATTTTTGCCTTCAGCAATAAGCCGGCATACTTCGATTTCACGGTCAGTCAGAAGCTCTGCTCTTGGGTCGGTTTGCTTGCCCGTACTCCCTTTCGCCAGCTCTGAGAACTTGTCTATTACCTTAACTGCAACCTCTGAATGTATAAGTGCACCGCCGTTGTACACCGTACGTACCGCACCGGCAATTTCTGCAGGTGAGGCATCCTTCAGAAGATAACCTGAAGCACCGTTTTTAAGCGCATCATATATGTACTCATCATCATTGAAGGTGGTAAGCACAATTATCTTTATGCCCGGGAAATCTTTCTTTATCATTCCGGTAGCTTCGACACCGTTGACCTCCGGCATCTTTATATCCATCAGCACCACATCAGGGCGGTTCCATTTACACATTTCATAAGCCTTCCTGCCGTTATTGGCAGTGCCGCATATCTCAATGTCCGCTTCTTTCCCAAGTATCAGCTTGAGCCCTTCCACCAAAATATCCTGGTCATCAGCCAACAGAACTTTTATCATCTTTTACCTCCAAATAAAGTATACCCTTTATATAAAACCCATCGCCGCTTCCAAATTCAACACTCCCGCCAAAGGCTTCAGTCCTTTCCCGGATACCCTTTAAGCCATAGCCTTCCTTCAGCTTTTCCGCACCTATCCCGTTGTCCCTTACATTGAATGTAATGGCGTCTCCTGAATAGTCAAGGCCTACGGATATCCTTGTGGCTTTTCCATGCCGCACCGCATTGGTCATGGCTTCCTGTATTATTCTGACAACAGCCATATTGGCGGCAGAATCCGTCTTAACAGCCTCTCCTGATATATCCAGGCTGATATCAACTCCAGTCTTTGCGGAAAATTCTCCAACCAGCTTTTTTATAGCATCAACAGGCACAAATGTATCGGTCCCTCTCAGGGTCTGCACCACTTCCCTGATAGATACCAGGCTGTCTTTAGCAGTCTTTACCGCATCTGCAAGCAGACCCTCTGCCTTGGAGGAATCCTCCTTCATAAGATGCTCTGCCATCTGCAGCTGCATAATAAGTGCGGTCATGTTATGGCCCAAGGTATCATGTATATCCCTTGCAATACGGTTCCTCTCCTCTACTACTGAGAGACGGTTTACCTCATCAGTATACTGCTTCAGCTTTTTATGGGCATCTAAAAGCTCTTTGTAGAGGATGTCCTTTCTCTCCTTCTCCTCCTTGTTGTGCTGTGCAAAACCCGCAATTACCAGTATGAGCACATTGACCATCAGGAAGAAGGCCAGCTGGGATACATTTGAAAGGTTGAATTTATAGTAAATCAAGTATATGTATTTTATAAGGGATACAACGACTGCTGCCGCACCAATTGCCATCCCACTCCTGAGCCCCAGCAGCAGGGATGACTCCAGCAGTATAATTATGTAGAAGGAATGAAAGAAATAGTTAATCAGAAGTCTTGAGTTATATTCCAAAACATATACAAGAGCTATATCCAGGATGAAGGACAAGCAATACGCAGAACCGTCACGGTTCATGAAGCCTCTTCCGAAGCCCGCAGCCAGATAGAGTGCAAACACGGCAACAAGTATGGCTAACCTCTGCTGCTGGGCATTTTCAAAGTATACAGCAGTACAGAACAATATGATAAGGATTATCGTTTTCAAAATATAAAAAAGCCTTCTTCCCTTTTCCATACCACTGCTCCTCTCCATTATTTCGGGTTCTTTGAAAATATTATACAATACATTAGAGACGGCATCTATAGCAATAAAATAAAAGCCCCCAATAATCAGGAGGCTTTAATTGCCCTTACGGGCTGATGAGGCTATAGTACCTAATATTAATAGCTGTTTGCCAGGTCGTCCATTTCCTCCTTTATCTCCATTAGCTCTCTTAAGTTCTTACTGTTCAAGCTTTCCTGGGTATAAAGGTTAGGCGCATGCTCATGTATATAGTCCTTCAGGCCTCTTGCTATCTGGGAATCCACCATTGTCTCAAACTCCTTGAGCTGTTCATCAGAATCAATAGTGTTAATTATGATGTTGCCATCACTGTCGTTGATTGCTATTTTCTTATTCAGGGGGTAAAAGGATACTTTTGAACCT
>CAZUGK010000046.1:0-6187 GCA_964619815.1 uncultured Clostridiaceae bacterium
GGAGGGGTAAAAATGGGTGTTAAAATTTTATTGGAAAAATGTAAAGGCTGCAAGCTTTGTATTAAGTCGTGTCCCTTCAATGCTATAGAGATAAAGGACGGCAAAGCTTACCTGAACGATAATTGTACAGGCTGCGGTGCCTGTGAAACCTCCTGCAACTTCAAGGCTATAGAGGTAGAAAAGGCGGAGAAGGCAGCAGTAAAGGATTTATCAGAGTATAAGGGAGTATGGGTATTTGCTGAACAGAGAAACGGTAAACTGATGGGTACTGCCTTTGAGCTTTTAGGTGAGGGAAGAAAGCTTGCGGACAAACTTGGTGTTGAATTGTCGGCACTGCTTCTCGGAAGCAATGTAGCTGGTTTGTCGGATGAACTTATCCGGCATGGGGCTGACAGGGTAATACTGGCAGAGCATCCTGAATTGAAGCTTTATACAACTGATGGCTATACAAAGGTTATAACAGACCTGGTAAACAGCAAAAAGCCTGAGATAATACTGATAGGAGCTACCAATATAGGAAGAGACCTGGGACCGAGAATTGCTGCAAGGCTGGATACAGGACTCACAGCCGACTGTACAAAGCTTGAGATAGACGAAGAACAGAAGATTCTTCTTCAGACAAGACCTGCTTTTGGCGGAAACATTATGGCTACAATCATTACTCCAAAGCATAGGCCCCAGATGGCTACCGTAAGGCCGGGAGTTATGAAGAAGCTGCCGGTTGACTGCACAAGAAAGGGTATTGTTGAGAAGGTTGAAGTAAAGCTTGAAAAATCGGATATAAGGACAATAGTAAAAGAAGTGGTAAAATCTGCAAAGCAGGCGGTTAATCTTATAGATGCAGATATAATAGTATCAGGAGGTAGAGGATTGGGCGGACCTGACGGCTTCAAGCTGATAGAAGAGCTTGCACAGGAGCTGGGCGGTGTAGTCGGCTCGTCCCGTGCAGCAGTCGACAGCGGCTGGATATCCCAGGATCACCAGGTAGGGCAGACAGGAAAGACTGTAAGGCCAAAGATATATATTGCCTGTGGAATATCTGGAGCAATACAGCACCTTGCAGGTATGCAGAGCAGTGATTGCATAATTGCGGTCAACAAAAATCCTGATGCTCCTATATTTGATGTAGCAGACTATGGCATAGTAGGAGACCTTTACAAGGTTATACCCATGATAGTTGAAGAAGTGAAAAAGATTAAGGAAGCTTAATGAAAAAAGCCTATAGCCCGTAAGAGCTATAGGCTTTTTTATGCCTTTGACAAGGTACTAAGCATATCGGAAGCCATAGAGGAACAGGTGCTTATGGATTTCATCCTGAATACTTCCGATAGAATGGAAAAATTCGGTGAAAATGCTTTAAAGGTCCACATCAAACCGAAGCATGTAATACAGCTTGATAAGCTGCAGTCCTGACTATTTAGAATAATGAAATCATGTATTATAATTATAATATAATATGATTCAAGGTGGTGTTCAGTCATGAATATAGATATGATAGACTGCCAGGAGATAGTCAACAGAGTTATGAATATCCTGGGGAAAAATATAAATATTATGAATGATAAAGGTATCATCATAGCTTCCGGAGATGAGCACAGAATCGGAACATTTCACGAGGCGGCAAAAATAGTTGTTGAGAGCAATAGTGAAATAATTGTAGATAATAACAATATGTTCAGAGGCTGCAAAAAAGGTGTCAATCTACCTATTTATCATGACAAGCGCATACTGGGGGTTATTGGAATCACAGGTGATCCTGCAGAAGTCAAGGGTTACGGCATTATAGTGAAAGAGCTTGTAGAGCTTATGATACAAGAGGATGAAAGAAAGAAAACAGAAATGTTCCAGGCAAAGGCATTAATGAACTTTGCAAATGAGCTTATAAAGGAACAGGACATGCAGAGTCTGGAGATGCTAAGATTAAGATCCCACCTTATAGATTTTGACCTGAAAACCAAGAGGACGATAATAGTAGCTGATATATGTAACTTTTCTAATGCTATTGAAAACTGCAGCAATGATAAGGAAATCATGGTGCAGCAGCTTAAACAAGGAATTATTGACAGTGTCGCGAATATTTTAGACCGCCATCATGATTTGATTTTTAACTTATCTGAAGATAGATTTATTATATTCAAATGCTTGGATACTGATATATTATCGTTCTGCCGGAAGGTGGAGGAGTCATTGAAAGCAAATCTTGGTTTGCAGATGTATATAGGCATTGGCAGCCCTTGCTGTGAGATTCAGGACTATTACAAATCCTACATGCTGGCAAACAGGGTAGTTAATATTGGACGCAAACTGGATTCAAAGAAGCTGATATACAGTTCGGAGGACTATAGGATACAACTGCTGCTGCAGTCAGTGAAAGAGGAACAGAAGAAGCAATATATAGAATACTTTTATATGTTGTTTAATAACAAACATGAAAAACATGCAAAAGAATTGCTCGATACCGCAAGGATTTATTTTGAAAAGGGTATGAATATAAAAACTACTGCGGAAGCAATGTTTATCCATAGAAATACCGTATTATACAGGATAAACAAATTAAAGGAACAATATGGTCAGGACATTACTGATCCCTACACATGCATGCTTCTATATATAGGTATAAATCTTATGAATTTGGAGTAAATTTGTGCATAATGCACAGATTTACTTCAATATAATGTCGAAATAGTTGTATTGTTTGTATATAGCAATCAAATAGAAGATTATTTATAATATAATTACATAAAACAGGATGGTGAAAACAATGAAGGTTGTAATTGCACCTGATTCTTTCAAGGGCAGCTTGTCTGCCAGTGAGGTTTCAGGCAATATAGAAAAAGGCGTAAGAAAAGTATTTAAATCCGCTGATATCATATGCATTCCAATGGCTGATGGCGGTGAAGGCACTGTCCAATCCCTCGTGGACAGTACAAAGGGAGTGATTGTAAGTACAAGGGTAAAAGGCCCTCTTTTAAAAGAGGTGGATGCTTTCTATGGAATATTAGGGGATGGAACCACAGCCGTTATAGAGATGGCAGCTGCATCCGGGCTTCCCTTGCTTCGTGAGGATGAAAGAAATCCTATGAAAGCTACTACTTATGGTACCGGGGAACTTATAAAGCACGCATTAGATAAGGGCTGCAGAAAAATTATAATCGGAATTGGAGGCAGTGCTACTAATGATGGCGGTGCCGGTATGATTAAAGCTTTAGGTGCCAGGCTTCTTGACAAGGATGGAAACGATCTGGGGTACGGTGGAGGGTGCCTTGGCGACATTGAAGCCATAGATTTAAGCAGCATGGATGAAAGGCTTAAAAGCTGCAAGATAGTTGCTGCTTGCGATGTGGATAATCCGCTTATTGGCCACAGGGGAGCTTCTCACGTGTTTGGCCCTCAAAAGGGCGCTGATCCGGAGATGGTGAAAATACTGGACAAGAATCTTGAGCACTATGCGGAAGTTGTAGAAAGGACTACCGGAACCTCAATCAAAGACTTCCCTGGAGCCGGGGCTGCAGGAGGACTGGGGGGTGGACTTCTGGCATTCCTGGGTGCAGAGCTTAAGAGAGGTATAGATATTGTAATTGAGGCAACCGACTTTGAAGAAAAAATAAAAGATGCAGATATAGTTATTACCGGTGAGGGAATGATGGACTACCAGACTCAATATGGCAAGACGCCCTATGGTGTAGCGCAGGTTGCAAGAAAATATAATATACCTGTAGTAGCCATAGTCGGAAGTGTAGGGCAAAATGCAGAAGCACTGTACGATCTGGGCTTTAGTGGTATTTTTTCGATTATTAACAGGCCTATGACGCTTGCAGAGGCTATGGCGAAAGGTGCAGAGCTTTTGGAGAGAACTTCCGAAAGTGTTATGAGGATGGTCAAAGCTTGTTTGAAACCTTGAAATCAATGCAAGGTTCAGATTAATTATAATTTAAAGGGGGAATTGAAATGGCACAGGGTCCGATATTAGTAGTAATTCTTCTTGCTGCAATAATATTTATAGTATTGGGCACTTCCAAGCTAAAGATCAATGCATTTCTGGTACTGCTGCTGGCAGCTTACGGCGTTGCTTTTGCATCCGGCTTAAAAGCTGCAGATATTGGCGGCTTGATTTCAAAGGGCTTCGGGGATACTCTAACAAGCATAGGAATTGTCATTGTCGCAGGTACTATTATAGGTACAATTCTTGAAAAGTCCGGTGCTGCGATTAAAATGGCAGAGGCTATACTGAAGGTGGTAGGAGATAAGCGTCCTACAATTGCAATGAGCATAATAGGCTACATCGTTTCTATTCCGGTTTTCTGCGACTCCGGCTTCGTAATCCTCTCATCATTAAACAAGACCTTGGCGAAGAAAACCAAGACATCTTTGGTTGCAATGTCCATAGCACTTGCAACAGGCTTGTATGCCACACACACTCTTGTACCGCCTACACCAGGACCTATAGCAGCAGCGGCAAACCTGAAGCTTGATAACCTTTTGCTGGTTATAGTGGTAGGTATGCTTGTTGCAATTCCGGCAGTAATTGTAGGTAATATCTTTGCAAATATGGTAGCTTCAAAATATAAGTCCGTGGAGAATATAGAAGAAGACAGCAGAACCTACGAGGAAGAGGTTGCAAAGTATGGAAAGCTTCCTACTGCTTGGAAAGCATTTGCACCTATTGTGATACCAATAGTATTTATGGCATTTGGTTCGATTGCCAAATTCCCGGGTAGTCCTTTTGGCGAAGGTGCATTCAAGAATTTCCTCGTATTTCTTGGTACACCGGTAAATGCTTTGATACTAGGTGTTGGATTTGCATTTTTGCTGCTTCCCAAATTTAATGAAGAAACATTAAACGGATGGATAGGCGAAGGTCTGAAAAGCGCTGCTATAATACTGATAATTACTGGGGCAGGTGGTTCACTGGGCGGGGTTATCAAAGCAACTCCAATAGGAACCTATATTGGTGAAACCTTGCAGACTTTAAACGTTGGAATCTTTCTTCCCTTTATTATAGCTGCAGCCTTAAAGACTGCTCAGGGATCATCTACAGTAGCTCTTGTGACAACATCAGCTATAGTATTTCCACTGCTTCCATCCATGGGATTGGCTACAGATATAGGAAAAGTGCTGGTCGTAATGGCCATAGGTGCAGGCGCGATGACTGTTTCCCATGCCAACGACAGCTACTTCTGGGTAGTTTCGCAGTTCGGAGGCATGGATGTCAAGACCGCTTACAAGACACAAACTGTAGCAACACTACTGCAGGGGGTAGTGACCATACTGACCGTGTTCTTGATATCTTTAGTTTTATTATAAGTATTGAGAGAATTGCAAGAGCCTTGCAGCCAAAGAAGTTGAGCTGCAAAGCTCTTATCTTTTTCCATGCAATGATAATCCATCTCATGGTATAATGTAACTGCATGGAAAAATAATAATTATCTTTTTAATATTGATAAGGGGATGTCCAAATGGAAAAAGGTTTTTCGTCTAAAGCCCTGGAGGTAAATCTTGCACAAACTCGCGACACCGAGATAGAGATTCCTGAGGAGCAGCAGTGGTTTGCGGAACTGTCAAAATCCTACTGGGGTATATACAAGAGGACTCAGGAATTCATAAAAGAGCTTAACCATCGTTATATAAACTATCAGTATGTGATTGAGAATCTTCACAACATAAGCCTGACAGACTTATGGTTCTATAATTCCCTTGAGGAATCGGAAAAAGCACTTAACGTATTAATGAACATATTCAGAAAACTTTTTGAGGCAAACCTTAAAGAGAGCCAAAGGGAACTTCTTATAACAACTCTTATAAAATTCATAGACCGTCTTGCAAAGCTGGGAGACTTTCCAAAAGATATCATACGCCAGTGCCTCGACATAATCAGAACCGATATGGAAAAGCATGAGCTGCTTTATGTTCGGAACTCAGGCTATTTCAAAACATACCTGAATAAGATTGCTGAGCTTCCCGAGTATAGCCAGACTGTGATGGGCATAACTAAGGGTCTGCTCGGGAAGTGTATTGATTACTGGGAAAGCACCTCAAATGTTGAAAAATGGTTCAAGGAGAAAAGCTCATTATTCCACTCTGAAAATAGTGACAAAATAGCTCTTATAGGCAAACCGTTTTTTGACAGCTTAAGGTCGCAGCTGGCGGAAGCCAAGGAGTGGAAAGAACTGTACGAGCTGCTTTTCTT
>CAZUGK010000046.1:6197-26578 GCA_964619815.1 uncultured Clostridiaceae bacterium
AGCCAATTATTTCCGAAGATTCAGTGAGCAATTCGATACTTCCCTTGAAAAAATATACTATATATTCTATCTTATTCACTTGCCCGGAATGACACAGCTTAACAACCACCTGCTTTATGATATGAACAGGCTGCTCTGGAACGTTCTGAAGGAACTGGATGAAAATGAAATTACCACATTTCTTGCGAATATTATTTCACTTTTCGAGGAACTGAAGGAACAGCATGCCGGTACGGTATTGGACTGCATACAAACCTTAGGCAGGGAGGTCATTGATACCGGGGATCAAAAAATAATTTCCTATTTCATAAATGGGCTGATAAAGTTCGGGTTCATATACCCCGGGGAGCTTTCCGTCAATAATGACTGGCAGATACAAGTGGATACAAATCATGTCAAGAACATAAGGGTATGGCTTGAGCTTGTGGAGTATTCCCCTGATGCCATGAGGGAGCTTTTGTCGGCGCTTATAGTAAACCTGAAGCTGGGTGGGATATTCATATCAGATACAGATCTTTTCCAAAGGGATGTCACAAAGCTTTTGAATTCCGATATAGCTCCTGTTTATAAACAGATGAAGCAGCTAGCCAGGATTTTTCCTGTATACTTCAGGGAGATAGGGGCAGAAGGAAAGCTCAGGGAAGTAACAACGGCAGTTGATGAACTGTCGAGAAGAAAGGACCGGCTCATCCATTTTTTACGGAAGCAAATACACACAGAGAGCAACAATACTCATATTGAGCTTACAAAGAAGATAATCCAGTATTGGTACGACGGAAATGCAGAACCTTTAGAGAAGATTGTGCCGGAGGATGTTATTGAGCTTTTGGATACCAAAAGCGAATGGTATACAGATGTCCACAAAATACTGCTGGAGCTATGCAAAATGAAGGATGCAACACCTATGCACATATTGCTCCTGGAAATGGAAGAGCTTGAGCAGGCTGTTGCTGCTATTGATACAGGCAACAGCAGAGACAGAAAGAGAGTCCTCTATCTGCTTCAGCTTCACTCGCTTTTATTGGAGAAATACTCTCTGGAATCGGAAAATATAATATCAATGCTGAAGAGCTACAGATTTTTCAACAATAAGGATATAGAGGGGTTGAAGGAGAATCTCGAGAAAAATGAGACAAGTGCGGCTCTTGAGCAGGTATACAAGCTGATGCACCATCTGAAAAAGATAATAGTAGACCCCAATACCAGTGAAGCATTGGAGAACATATATTATAAGCGGCATATAGCAATAGGTATACCCTCAATGTACGGACAATATATAGAGCCCAAATTTGAAGCTCTCGGACTGATGTTCAGACTGGAAAAGGCAGCATCAAAGCTGATGGTGGACCTGCTTCAGTCTGTTAACCTGGAGTATATAACAGCTAAGACCTTCAGGCATATATATGATGTGCTGGAGCTTTTCAAGGAAGGACTGGAACTGGATGGAATATACAATCAGGGCTTCAATTCCAATCTTGAAATGTTTAAATACAGCCTTACATCTCCAAGCTTTTCTCTGGATCAATATATCAACATATTCCAGTTTATGGCCCAGAATATCAAGCAGATAATAAGCGAATACTTCCTGGATGTTTATGAAAGGCCGCTGAAAGAAGTAATACCTCAGGTATTCGATCTTAAAGGAACTTTATCGGAGCCGGAAAACAAGCAGCTTTACCATATTGAATCAGAGAAGTTTTTCAGGGAGATTCTTTCCTCGGCTTTCCTGGTGCAGGATCTTGATAATTTCATAACCAATATAATCAGCACCTTAAGTGGTATGATAGACAATTACTCTGAAGATTTCATAAAGAATATGATGACTTATGATCCTGATCTGACTATAAGCCCTTTGTACAAAGAGACAGTCGAAATGGATAATCCTGTGTTCCTCGGGGCCAAGGCATATTTTCTCAAGAAGATGATATCCTATGACTTCCCGATTCCTCCCGGTTTTGTGCTGACAACGGAAGTATTCAGGCATTATAACACTATAGCAGAGCATCCTTATATGGATCAGGAGATGGACCAGCTTATTTTGAATCACGTCTGTGAGGTTGAAAAGGTTACAAGGCGGCAGTTCGGAAACCCGAAGAACCCCCTGCTGTTTTCAGTGCGCTCAGGTACAGCTATATCAATGCCCGGCGCTATGCGAACCTTCCTGAATGTCGGGATGAATGATGAAATAGCAGAAGCCTTCAGCAAAAACCCGGAACACGCATGGACTGCATGGGATTGCTACAGACGCTTCATTCAGAGCTGGGGAATGGCTTATGGCATTGATAGGGACATTTTTGACAGTGTCATTCTTGAGCACAAGGTAAAGTATGGGGTTGAACAAAAAGTTAATTTTTCACCGGAGCAGATGAAGAATATTGCTTACTCGTATAAAAAAGTTTTAGAGGATCATGGAATACAAATTGAAAAGGATCCCTTCAAACAGTTGAAACAGGCGATACTTAACGTACTTGAGTCATGGTCTTCAAAAAGAGCAATATATTACAGGGAGCACCTGCAGATTGCCGACGAATGGGGAACTGCAGTGATAGTCCAGAAAATGGCACTTGGGAATCTGTCTGCTTCGTCAGGTACCGGAGTTGTGTTTACTCACAGCCCGCTTAATGATAAGTCAGGAATAAACCTGTACGGGGATTTTACGCTGTGCAGCCAGGGAGAGGACATAGTATCGGGACTTGTGCATACCTTACCTATTTCTGAAAGCCAGCGCAAGGATTTCTACAGCGACTGCAATTTGTCCCTGCAATCAGCTTTTCCTGGAATATATAATGAATTGTTGAATTTAGCGACCAAGCTTATTGAAACATATGGCTTCATGCACCAGGAAATCGAATTCACCTTTGAATCGGATAATCCTGAAGATTTGTATATCCTTCAGACAAGGAACCAGAAGCTTAAGAAGCAAAAGACCTTTACTACCTTTGTGCCGGCTCCGGATAAGATGAAGCTGGTAGGCAGAGGGATCGGAATTGGAGGAGGGGCGATGAGCGGCATATTAGCTTTTGATATGGAGGACTTACATAAGCTGCTTATGAGCAGCCCTCATGAAAAGCGCATACTGGTTAGGCCTGATACCGTTCCTGATGATATACCTATGATATTTACCTGTGACGGGCTTATTACAGGCAAGGGAGGAGCGACCTCACATGCCGCGGTGACTGCAGCAAGCCTTGGCAAGGTATGCGTGGTGAACTGCAAGGGCCTGGTTGTTAATGAGCTTGAAAAAAGCTGTACAATCAATGGGGTGGCCTTCAAATCAGGAGACAGGATTTCTATAGACGGAAACCTTGGCAATGTTTATGAAGGTGTATACGAAATACAATATGAATAACATTTATATAGCATACATTTAGTATACAGTATTAATTCAATGATATAGCACAATAAGAGCGATAGAGGGAATGTAACGCATAATATGGGGTTTTGAAAAGAAATGTGCTATATGATAAAATGGATTTGGATATTAGTTTGCGAGGAGTGGTTATATGAATGTCCCTTTAAAGAGCAAAAGATTGCTTGGTATAAACGGCATAGGACGAATAGGAAAGCTTACCCTATGGAATCATCTCAACCTCGGGCATTTTGACGGGATAGTAGTAAATGCAGGACGTGAAGTAGGCAGAAAAATAGGAGATATAATTCATTACCTGACTACTGACTCAACCTATGGCTCCCTTGACAGGTTTTTGTATGGCTACACAGGAAAATCCTGTGATGTCAAGGTATTGGACGAAGCAGAATGTGTTCTTGAAATGAACGGAATGACTGTTAAGATACTTAAAAAGGAGAGAAATCCAAGGAATATAGATTGGGCAAAAGAAGGAGTAAGACTTGTTGTTGATTGCACCGGTGTATTTTTGGATCCGACGCTTCCGGCTGATCATCCTAAGGGAAGCATAAGAGGACACCTGGAGGCAGGAGCTGAGAAAGTAATCGCAAGTGCTCCTTTTAAGATAAAGGATTCTTCACAAAAGATGCCGGATGATAGTTCTTTGTTTGTATACGGGGTTAACCATGCAAGCTATGACCCCGCAAGACATCATATTTTATCGGCGGCAAGCTGTACAACAACAGGGCTGGCGCACATGATAAAGCCTCTTCTGGATACTGAAGAAACTTCCAGGATAATTACTGCCTCAATGTCTACCGTGCACGCAGCTACAAACAACCAGAACATACTCGACGCATCTCCTGATGCCGGCACCAAAGACCTCAGAAGGAACAGGTCGGTATTCAACAATATTATTCCTACTACTACCGGAGCTGCAATAGCTTTGGAGGAGATACTTCCGGAGATAAAGAAGGTAGGATTTATGGCTGACTCGGTAAGGGTTCCCACAAGTACCGTATCGCTTATATCCCTGAATATAACCTTCAGGACAGAGCTTAATGAAACAGGAGAACCGATAATAAACAGAGAATTTATAAATGACATTTATAGAAAAGCAGCCTCCGGTGCCCAGAAGGATCTTCTGATATTCAGCGAAGAACAGAATGTATCCTCTGACTTAATGGGGTGTCAGGCAGCAGCAATAATAGAAGGACATGAGACTCATACAAGAACGGGATTTTTACCGCTCTATGCAGAGACATTAAGGGAGTATGGCATAGAAACCACACAGGATATCAACCTTCCGGTAACTCATGCAAAGATATTCGGATGGTACGACAATGAATTCGGAAACTATGTCAATTGTCTTGGAAAACTTACTGTATACGTGGATAAGAATATGATTTAGGTTTCGAGGTCTCGGGGTTTCGGGGCTTCGAGGGTAAGGACAATTCATGAATCGCCCTTACGGGGTTCAAGGTGAAGGGAATGGTTCTGAACAGTGTTTGCCCGGATAATGCAATAACAATAAAAGCTTCGGCATTTGATGCCGAAGCTTTTTGTATATATATGCAACTTTATTTTAGCCAATGCCTATACAATAAGCTGAATTTCTTAAGCTACGAAGAAAATATCCAACATAAATTGAATAAATATGTATACATTCTTCGAAATTTATTATAAAATGGATATTAAATATTTTTACTTGCCGAAATAGTATTATCTGCTTATTTTACTAATGTTTACAAATGATTTCATATATAATTTTCGAAAGGGGAAACAAAAATGTATAATGTTAAATTGCTGAACAAAATATCGGCAAAGGGACTGGAAAGTTTGGAAAGGAAAGGGTACAAGATTGCTGAGGATGTGGACAACCCTGATGCAATAATGCTGAGAAGCTTCTCCATGCATGAAATGGAACTGCCGGCATCATTAAAAGCAGTTGCAAGAGCAGGAGCCGGAGTAAACAATATACCAATAGGCAAATGCTCTGAAGGAGGAATAGTTGTATTTAACACTCCCGGAGCAAACGCAAATGCTGTGAAGGAACTGACTATAGCAGCATTATTCCTGGCTTCCAGGAAAATTGTCGACAGTATCCTATGGAGCAGATCGCTGTCAAGTAATTCTGAAGAAATAAACTCACTTGTAGAAAAAGGCAAAGCAAAATTTGCAGGCCCGGAAATAAAAGGCAAGAAACTCGGGGTTATAGGCTTGGGAGCAATAGGGGTCATGGTTGCAAATGCTGCAAAAGCTTTAGGCATGGAGGTACTTGGCTATGATCCATATATTTCAGTAGATTCGGCCTGGGGCTTATCAAGGAGCATTAAAAAGGCGGAAAGCCTGAAGGCACTGCTGGAAAGCTCGGACTATATAACGCTGCATGTACCGCTGATGGATAATACCAGAAATATGATGAACTATGAAACCTTCAAGCTTATGAAAAATGGTGCAAGGCTGTTGAATTTTTCAAGGGGGGAACTGGTTAGCATCAACGATCTTAAGAAGGCTCTTGATGAAGGCATTATCGAGGTATATGCTACAGATTTCCCGGACGAGGAGCTCATAAAAATGGATAGGGTAATTACATTTCCGCATATAGGTGCGTCAACTCCCGAATCGGAGGAAAACTGCGCCGTGATGGCATCCAATCAGTTAAAGAACTTCCTGGAAAACGGGACCATAAGGAACTCCGTAAACTTTCCCAGCTGTGATCTGGGAAGTGACTTTGAGCATAGAATAACTTTAGCCCATTTGAACGTACCAAATATGGTGGGACAAATAACCAAAGTACTGGCAGATGAAAGCATCAATATATGCAACATGGTTAACAAGAGCAGGGATAAGCTGGCTTATACAATAATTGATACGGATGACAGCCTGCCGGAGAGTGTAGTGGAAAAACTGAGGAATATTAATTCTATATTGAAGGTAAGGGTATTATAAACAATATAAAGAAGCTCCGGTATTATATGCCGGAGTTTTGTATTAATGTAAATATGTGCTAAATGTATATATTGACTGCCTATGTGGGCGGAAGTATAATATTTAGGGGCATGATAGCCGATATGCAGTATATATGTATAATGTTCGCTGTTTTTTAGGGGGTTAATTGATGAAAAAATCTTTGCAGGGTTTGAAACAAAGACTCGGCAGTGATACGCTGCTGTCAAACAATGTTAAGTACTATGTACTAAACGGAGTGCTATATACTATAGTAACAAACTTATATAAACCCTTTGCACAGAAGTTTATATTCAGGCTGGAAGGTTCGGAATTCCATGTATCGCTGTTTAATGCTCTTCCCGGATTGATTGCTGTGTTTGCAATTATTCCGGGCATAATATTCATGAGTAGGGCTATAAGCAAAAAGAAGGTTATAGGAGCATTCTTTTTTCTGAGCAGACTATTTATTTTAAGCTTTGCTTTAGTTCCTTTTTTGCCGGAGCATTACAGGCCTTTGGTTTTTGTTTTGCTCGCAGCATTCATGAACTTCCCTGAATCTGTTTCGACAACCGCACTCCAGAGCTTTGTGGCAGAAGCTTTTGCCGAGAAGGACAGGGCCTTTGCAATAGCATCAAAGAACAAGTACTCTGCGCTTATAAGCTTCATTTCACTGCTTGTATTGGGGCAAATTATAGAACGTCTTGGAACAACCGGCTCCAAGGCTATTATAATCTATCAGCTGTTCTTTGCCGCAGCATTCCTGTTAGGAATTTATGAAATTGCAGCACTTATGAAAATTAAGGAGAGTAACACTGTAGAAGCAGATAACATTGATATAAGAAGTTCTTTGAAGGAGATTTTCAGAAATAATAAGTTTATCATATTCCTTAGCTGTTCACTGTTGTTTCACTTTGGCTGGCAGATGGGCTGGGCGCTTTTCAGCATATACCAGATAAAATATCTTGGAGCTACTGAAGCATGGATAACTATATCAAATGTATCTTCAGGGATAGCGATGTTTGTGAGCTATGGATACTGGGAAAGGCTTATTAACAGGAAGGGCAACTGCTATGCAATCGCACTTGCTACTACCGGAATGGCAGCAACTCCGATAATGTACGCATGGTCACCCAATTTGTATGTGCTTACTGTAGCAGGTATAATTATGGGTTTCTTCACCTCAGGAACCACAACCACCGTTTTAAGCTCACTGCTTGATGCGGCACCGGAGAAGAACAGGCTTATGTATGTGGCGGTTCACGCTACTTTGACCAATGTAACCCTTGCTGTTGCACCGCTGCTTGGAGATATTGTACTTAAGCATTCCAATATTTACATAGCACTTTACGCTGTAGCGGTGGCAAGATTCATCGGCAGTTCAGCCTTCTTTATACGGGAAAGATTCAGCAAGAGAACGGTGAACCAAATAAATAAGGCAATGTAAAAAGTAGTAGAGATATGGGGATAATTAAAAATGAGCAGCATATAATGAAGCATTAAAAAAGCAGGCATGTAAAAAGAATATGACTGCTTTTTTAATGCTATACATATAAAGGTAACAATACCATATAACGGAGCATATACTATAACGAATACTAATGTTCTATTATATGGTTGAGAGGTGTATGGCATTTGATTATTCATGTTGTTAAAGCAGGAGATAGCTTATATTCCATCTCAAGACGTTATGGAGTGCCACTGGAAAGAATTGCAGCCGATAATGAAATAAGCGTCTCTGAAAGTCTGGTAATAGGTCAGACAATTGTTGTTATGGAAGGGACAAAGCAGCATACAGTCAGGGCAGGAGAGTCTCTGTATTCCATAGCAAGACGGTACGGTACGACTGTCGCAAGTATACAAGCAGCGAATCAAATCACTAACCCTGCACAGATCAGGGAGGGTATGGTGCTTACAATACCTTCGGGTACTGAAAAGCTGGGCACTATTAATGTGAACGGATATTCTTTCCCGAACATAAATATGGATGTACTTAGAAAAACACTGCCCTACCTTACGTATTTAAGTATTTTCAGTTATGAGGTCAATCCTGACGGAAGCTTAAGAACAATAAACGATGAGCCTCTTATTGCAGCAGCCAGGACGGCCAGGGTAGCGCCTCTTATGGTTATTACAAACCTTAAGGCAGGGGGCGGCTTTGACAGCGATCTGGCAAAGACAATACTGACTAATGAACAAGTACAGGATACTTTAATTACTAATGCAATAAATAATATAAGAGCAAAAAACTACACAGGCCTGGATGTAGACTTTGAGTATATATATCCGGAAAACAGGGAGGACTACAACAATTTTCTGCGAAAGCTCAGGAACAGATTGAAACCCCTTGGTTATTCACTGACTACAGCATTAGCTCCAAAAACCTCAGCAGATCAGAAGGGGCTATTGTATGAAGCTCATGACTATCCTGTCCATGGGGCACTTGCAGACCATGTGATACTGATGACTTATGAATGGGGTTATACCTTTGGGCCGCCAATGGCTGTAGCACCAATATACGAAGTAAGAAGGGTAATGAATTATGCAGTATCCGCTATACCGCGGCAGAAGATTTTTATGGGAGTGCCGAACTATGGTTACGACTGGACGTTACCATATGTGGAAGGCAGCAGGGCAAGGACCGTGTCAAATACCGGAGCAGTGGACCTGGCAAGAAAAGAAGGGGCCACGATACAATATGATCAGAGATCTCAGGCTCCATATTTCAATTATTATGATGATAATGGCAAGCAGCACGTTGTGTGGTTTGATGATGCCCGTAGTATAGAAGCAAAAATGAGGCTTCTAAACCAGTTCAACCTGGGAGGTGCAAGCTACTGGACGATAGGAAGATACTTCCCGCAGAACTGGCTTGTGCTAAGCTCGCTTTATGATGTCAGGAAGATATTATAGTAAAGCCTGTACCAAAAAGGGGATAGCTGCAGACAGGCTATCTCTTTTTCTTCATATTCATGAACATAATTATTTTAATAACATAGCTGTATTTAAAGGATATTTTAATTATTTATAGAATAGAAATGTTAATAATATTTGAAATGATATGTGTACGCTTGGATAATAAAAGCTAGGGGGAAGAAAAATGAATATTATAGAGTATCTAAAACAGCAAAAGGTGATCCCGCAGGCTAAAGCCGACAAATTCATAGAGCTTCTTGCAACTTATGAAGAAAACGATGTATTATATGATAATGCCATACAGCAGCTAGACCTTTCCAGCGAAGAGCATGACAAGCTTTTCTCTGAATTGGAGAAAGAGAACTATGTTGACAGGATATATATAATTGTATGTCCATACTGTGACAGCTTAGGCAACACCTACGTTGAGAAGTTTGACATACCTGAGGTTGAACAGTGCAGATTCTGTCATAACGATTTCAACTACCAGGAAAACTACATGGAAGCTTTTCGTTTATATTTCAACTATCACAAGAGTATCGATATATTGACCGAGCTCAGTCAGAAGATAAATTACAACCAGGAAAGAATATTTGAAATAGCTGAGGAAATAAAAGAACTGGAATCAAAAAGAAAATCACTCCAGGGCGAGAATATAAAGTTTGTTACTCTCAGGAACGAATTGCTTTATGATAAGAACGAGAGTAAAGCTTATGACAGGACGGTTGAAAAGCATAAGGATGACAAAGTCAAATATATAGGTACTCTTTTGTATATGAAAAAGTGTGTGGTAAAGTGCAGCAAATGCAATGAAGCATTTGAACTGTTCAATGTTAATGGCAAGTATATTGGAGTTTGTCCAAGCTGCGACACTGAAATAGAGCTTTTGATGAAATAGTCAAAAAGTAAAACCTATCCGTTAACGGATAGGTTTTTTGCTTATTCTCTTATTTTTATACATTTTAGCATCAGCAAGCCTTATAAGCTCTTCCAATTTGGAAGCTTCAGCGGGGAATTCGGTAATACCGCATCCAAAGCTGATATATATTATTTTCTTACCGCAATATGTGAAGGGGGTCTTTGAAAACCCGTCTTTGATTTTCTTAATAATTTCCTTTGCATGTATCCTGCTTTTATTTGAAAAGATAATGGCAAATTCGTCCCCGCCGTATCTGGCAAATATGTCATCTTCTGTGAGGCTCGCTTTCACAACCTTGACAAACTTTCTTAGCAGCATATCGCCGGCTTCATGACCGTAGGTGTCGTTTACTCGCTTCAGCTCGTTGATGTCGAGGATAGCAAGTGAGAATACAGAGCCGGACGCTTTGGACTGTTGAAAGGTGCGCATAAGAATTTCCTCGAAGTAGCACCGGTTATATATGCCTGTCAAACTGTCATGTCTTGAAAGATACAATATTTTCTCTATTAACCTGGCATTCTTGAGGGCAATTCCTGTCTGGGTTGCCAAATGCTTTATAAGAGGCTTGTCTACATCGCTGAAAGCGTTTATATCTTCTGTACTGTCCAGGTTGATGATTCCATAAAATTCATTATCCACCTGAATTGCACAGCTCAAACAGGATTTAAGTTCAAAACCTCTGCCCTGCCGCAGCATTTCAAATTTATCATTCTCCAGGTGTATTTTGTTGTAACTTTCCAGATTGTTTACTATACACGGTTCATAGAAATCCTTTGAGTTATATTGAAATATATCCTCAATATTCAGCCTTAAGTTCTTAAGCACTTCAAAATCATAGCCGTGGGTAGCTCTATATTCAAGATTGCAGCCATTATATATCAGAATGCTTCCTTTTTGAGCGTTGGGTATTATTTCAATTGCCTTGTCCAGTATCGTTTGAAGTACTTTGTTAATTTCGCCGGAAGAAAGTATTTCACTGGTTATCTGCATGATAGCATCTGCGATTTTATTGTTCCGTTCAAGAAGAATATTGTTATTTCTAAGCTTTTCCAGTAATATATAATCATTGGCTTTCGGCATATGTTTTAGTCTTATTAACTTTTTTGAAAATGTGTTGCCCATGTTACTGCCCCCCAATAAAGGAAAAGTGAAATACAATAAATATATTATCAAATATTGTCGAGTATTAGATGTTATTAATATAATATCAAAAATATACCACTAAGTAAAAACAATATTGAAAATATTTATGTTTTTCAGCTGCTCAGAAGAGGAATATAAAAGGCTTCTATTGAAGCATTTTAACAGCCAAAGAAGCCTTTTATGAAACTCGCTTAGGTCGCTGACAAATTAAGGTGGAATATATGCTCCTACTCGTTATAAAAAAGGATAGCTTATGCTATCCTTATTTGCTGTCTGTCAGGTTATATCTACGGGCTCCCAAGTATCTTTTCTTGTAGTAGTTTGTATCAAGATCTGTTATGGTTACCTGATCAACCCCTGAACTGGCGTGTATGAATTTGTTATCGCCTATGTACATTCCCACATGACTGGGACCTTTTTTGTATGTAGTGAAGAATACCAGATCTCCTGCCTGGAGGTCATCCCTGTCTACTTTTGTCCCGTTGCTGAACTGGCTTGAAGCAGTACGTTCCAGGTTGACATTGAATTTTTTCATTATATATACTGTAAAGCCGGAGCAATCAAAAGCTTTTCCTGAAGAAGCACCCCACTTGTAAGGAACACCCACATACTGCTTTGCGTAAGAAACTGCTTTGGCATTTACCAGCCTGCGGCTTGCACTTGCCCTATCAGCAGTCTTGTTGCTTGAAGCGGTATTGAGCTTTACAAGGGTTGCACTGTCTACAGTGCCTGTCTGAGGTATACCGTTTGCCTTTTGAAAATTCAGTACGGCGTCGGTAGTAGCCTGATCGTATGTGGCATTAATTTCGGCAGTATATACTTCAAGATTCTTCAGCTTTTTCTGTATTTCAGCGACCTTGTCCCCGGTATCTCCCGCTGTGATAGGTACAAAGTTTTCAGGGAGAATTTCATTCTGTTTGATTTTTATAGTAAGCAGCTTGAAGGTTTCTTTACCTGCTATGCCGTCCGGCTTAATTCCGACATCCTTCTGGAAGGCTTTAAGTGCTGCTTCTGTTTTTTCTCCGAAATAGGTTGTGTATTCTTCATCTTCAAAATAACCAAGTATATTAAGCTTCTCCTGAAGTGAAGCGACATCGGAGTGGTTCATACCTCTCTTGAGGGTAGTGTCGCCGATATCTGCAAATACTGTTGTTGTCAGCATGAACAATGCGGAGGATACTATTATCAAAGTTAGTGCGAAGTTAGTAATTTTATTTCTCAAATTATCTCCCTCCTATATATTTCGCGAAAAAACATTTTGTATTAACTAAGTTTTCACGAAATGTTTCATTGATTTTTATTGAATTCACACAATGCCCAATTGAATATCTTATGTGCGTTCAATATAATTCTAAGATTTTTGTAACACGCTTGTAACAATTATACAACAATTTGTCCCAAAAATAAAGAGAAAAATCCAATTTGGGCAAAATTCACTTTTTCAAGCAATTATTTTCGTAATTCATTCTCTATACCATATTATGATATAATTACTATAAAATCATGCATCCAAAAGCTATATTTATCAAAATGTAACAAAAAATGGGTAATGGAGTTGTTGTTTTGAAGAATAAATATAAAGAAATGCTGATGGTAGGCTTATTCACAGCTCTCATGGGTCAGGTGAATTTCTACCCATTTGGTACGGATTTTAGAATTACAGTGGGAGTGGTGGTCTTTACTTTTCTATTGCTGTATTTTCATTCACTTCCTATAGTAGCAACATCTATAGTAACAGGGATTTCAATCCTGCTGGTAAGAGTCGGGATAGATGTTTTTGCCAACGCAGTAAGCATTGATATAGCTTCATACAAACATTTACCCGGAATGATGTATTATATTTCTTACGGCATAATAATTGAAGGTACAAACTTCAGGAAGCTGTTCGAAAGGCCAATATATTTCATTGTAGCATTAACAACGGCAGATGTAGTATCCAACTTTTTTGAGCTTCTCATACGAAATCAGTTTAACGCAAAGTCTTTTGATGAAATCTTTTCCACTATTTTGCTGGCAGCAGTAATCAGAAGCTGCCTGATACTGGCACTTTTCTGGACTATAAGGTATTACAGCTTATTTATCACTAAGGAAGAACACCAGAAGAGGTATAAGGAGCTTCTTCTGATTACCGCAAAGCTTAAGTCGGAGGTGTTCTTTCTTAAAAAATCAATGCAGGATATTGAGGGGGCAATGGTAAAGAGCTATTCAATATATAATACCATTAAGGAAAACAGCCCCATGGGCAAGAAAGAATTGGACAGTATTATGGCAGACTGCCTGACTTTATCAATAGATATACATGAAATAAAAAAGGATTACAATAGAATAGTTATGAGCATGGAAAAGCTCATGCCGGCCAGTGATGTTATCAAGACTATGAAGATGAGTGAAATATTTGAAACTATAGATGATATATTTACAGGATATCTGGAAGTGATAAATAAGGATATTAAGCTTGGCTTCGAGCTTGAAAAGGATTTTAGGACCAGCGAATATTTCATAATAATGTCTGTCATAAATAACATGATACAAAACTCAATTGAGGCATGTTATAGAAGTGATTCATATGTGAAGGTCAGATGTTTTATGCAGGGGGATATGGTTATATTTATTATTAATGACAATGGAAAGGGAATTAAAGAAAAAGAAAGAGAGATTATTTTTGAGCCAGGCTTCACTACAAAGTTCAATCCGGAGACAGGTCAGGTTTCTACGGGACTTGGTCTTACACATATAAAAATTTTATCTGAGCATCTAAATGGAAGAGTTACTTTTAATAATGATATAGAAGGAATCACTGAATTCAGATTAGAACTACCGGCACGGGTAGTAATTTGTGAGGAGGATGAAGATGTCTAGGTTTATTATAATTGACGATGATAGAACTGTGAGAAGTGTACTGTTAAAAATAATTGAACAGTATAGTCTTGGGGACGTAATTGCTGAAACAGAAGATGGACTTGAGGGGGAGAGGCTTATACTGAGACATAAGCCTGATATCGTGATTATAGACCTGCTTTTGCCGGTACAGGACGGAATATCTATTATAAAAAAGGCAAGGTCAATGAATGTAAGAAGTATGTTCATAATGCTTTCACAGGTCAGCGATAAGGATATGATCGCAAAGGCTTATGAATTCGGAATAGAGTTTTTCATAAGTAAACCAATAAATGTTATTGAGGTTGTAAACGTAATTAAAAGAGTAAAAGAATATCTTGCAATGAAGAAAACCTTCGAAGCTATAGAATCCACAGCTATGGCCCTGGGGCGGGTCAATGCGGTGAGTAATGCCAGGAAGTCGGAAGGCGCAAGAAGGGCTCTGAACCAGATAATGGCTGATCTTGGCATATTGGGTGACCTGGGAAGCAGGGACATAATCAATATTTGTGCTATGCTTTACGAGGATGCCGATTTGGGAGAAAAATTGGAAGATATTCAGCTGAGCGAACTATTAAAGCTTCTGCAAAGCAAGTATGCTTTAGAGGGCAGGGGTTCGGCAAGAGACTTTAAGGCAATTGAGATGAGAATGAGAAGGACTGTAGGAAAAGCGATGAAAAATATTGCAGCCATGGGCATAGAAGACTTCAGTAATGATAAGTTCACTTTATACAGCTCTTCATTGTTTGATTATACTGATGTGAAAACAGAAATGGACTGTATCAGAGGAAAGGCAATGTATAATGGGAAAGTTAATATAAAGTCCTTTATAAAAAGACTATTGGTAATGGTAGAACAGATTGCATAATGCAAAAATATAAAAACCAATTTTCTTAATTTTCAAACCTCCAATATGTAAATTTACGTTTCTTTACGTTACTATATGTTACTTCGGTTATAAAATATAGTTAACAAATTGGAGGAGGGGATTCAATGAAAAAGTACATAGTACTAGCCTTGGCTGTAGTACTCGTTTTGTCTGTGGCACTGACTGGCTGTGCTCCGCAAAAAACTAATCTTATATTGGCGACTGGAGGTACTTCCGGTACATATTATCCTTTTGGTGGTGCAATGGCGCAGATATTCAACTCAAAAATTGAGAACATGAACGTGACAGCTCAGGCAACAGGTGCTTCTGTTGAGAATCTCAAGCTCATAGGAAAGAAAGAAGCAGAGCTTGCGATAGTACAGAACGACATGACAGACTACGCTTATAACGGAACAGAAGTTTTCAAGGATGGCAAAGTAGAAAATGTAAGAGCTATTGCTACTCTTTATCCTGAAGTAATACAGATTGTTGCATCTGCTGACAGCGGAATCAATACTCTTCAGGACATCAAATCAAAGAAATTCTCTGTAGGTGCTCCTGGCAGCGGCGTTGAAGCAAATGCAAGACAGATACTTGATGTTTTAGGCATGACATACAATGATTTTTCAGCTAACTACCTATCATTTTCAGAATCCGCAGATTCCTTAAAGGATAAACATATTGACGGTTTCCTGTTTATGTCCGGTATACCTAATGCAGCAATACAGGATACTGCTACCACAAGCAGCCTTAAATTCATATCAATTCCGGACGACGTAATAAAGAACTTAACTACAAAATATCCTTTCTTCACGGAATTTACTATACCTGCCGGAACCTACAAGGGTCAGGATGCAGACATAAAGACAGTAGCAGCAAAAGCGACTCTTGTAGTAGGTGCAGAAGTATCGGAAGACGTTGTATACAAGATTACAAAGGCTTTATTTGAAAATCAGTCTGAGTTGGCAGCGGCTCATGCAAAAGGAAAAGAACTGAAGCTTGAAGATGCAGTAAAGGGTATATCAGTTCCATTCCATCCTGGAGCAGAAAAATACTTTAAAGAAGTAGGCGCAATAAAATAACTAGGAGGATTGCCGGGCTGGAAATATCCGGCCCGGCTTCTTATTATGAAGAAATATATATTAGCTGTCAGTATTTTTGTATTTGCTATATTGCTTTTGAATACTCCCATTTCAAGCAAGTTTGTAATTGCTAATGGTAAAACGGGCGAAATAGTCTACATGGATAATCTTGATAATGCAGAGGAATTTGTAGTGAGCTTCAGGCATTCTGTTAACCGAACACCTGTAAATGAATTCATCAAGGTGAATGGGAACAAATTCATAGTTTATAAAACCACCTTTTATTCATACGGTGCAGGCATGCCTGAATATGATGCCCAGGGCAAAGAGAAAATTTCAATTGAGAATGGACTTGTTCAGATTGACAATATTGATAGGGAACTTGAAAACTTTACCTATATGGTGGGAACCTATGCGGATCACACCTTAAGCTACAAGGATAAGAGCATTAAGCTTTCTGAGCTTGTTGAACCTCAGAATCCTGCATTTTTCAGCATAAATAGAGTTACACCCTTTGAACTTATTAAATATAAATTGAGAAGAATATAATCAGCGTTAGGTTGTGTTATACACACTAATTTTTAAGTAAGAAAAGGAGGCGGGATTTTATGGATAAGGATAAAATTCTTAAAGAACAGGTACAAGAATTAGATTTAGATGAAATCATAGCAAAATACGATAAAGAATCCAACTATAGAAAACTTTCAGGATTTCAATTGAAGCTTGTAACAGCACTTGCAATTATGTTTTCGTTATTTCAATTATACACAGCCATTTTTGGAGTGTTACCGGCACAACTGCAGAGGTCAATTCATGTCACCTTTGCTTTTGTTCTATCTTATCTTCTGTATCCGACCAGTAAGAAAATGCCTAAGAATAAGATGCACTGGATAGATGTTACCTTGGCATTCGTAGCAGGGTTTGTAGGCCTGTATATACCTTTTAATTACAACAATCTTCTTATGAGAGCCGGAGATCAGACACCAATAGACATTATTGTAGCAATACTTGCGATACTCTTCGTATTAGAAGCAGCAAGAAGAGTTGTCGGACTTCCGATTGTAATAATTGCAAGTACATTTTTGCTCTATGCAAAATTCGGAGCATACATGCCGGGCTTTCTTAACCACAGAGGTTATTCAATAGAAAGAATAGTGAGCCACATGTATTACACAACTGAAGGCATATTTGGAACACCTATTGGTGTATCCTCCACCTTCATATTCTTGTTCATACTGTTTGGAGCTTTCCTTGACAAAACCGGAATAGGCAAATTCTTCATAGACTTGGCTAATGCCATTGCCGGAAAAGCAGTAGGTGGTCCTGCAAAGGTTGCAGTGCTCAGCAGTGCTCTAACAGGGACTATATCAGGAAGCTCAGTTGCGAATACGGTAGGTACCGGAAGTTTTACAATTCCTCTAATGAAAAGTCTGGGCTACAAGCCTGAATTTGCAGGTGCTGTTGAGGCGGCTGCTTCTACCGGGGGCCAGATAATGCCTCCAATCATGGGTGCTGCTGCATTCCTGATGGCTGAATTTATAGGAATACCATACGGAACTATCGCTAAATCAGCAATCATACCGGCTTTGCTTTACTTTACAGGTATATGGATAATGGTTGATCTGGAGGCAAGAAAAACCGGCATGAAGGGACTTGAAGCATCAAAACTTCCAAAGCTTAAAAAGGTGCTTGGTGAAAGATGGTTCCTGCTGGCACCAATATTTGTCATAGTCTATATGCTTATGAGCGGTTCCACACCGATTAAGGCAGCTTTATACGGTATAGGATCTTCTATACTGGTAGGTATGATAAGAAAAGAGACAAGGATGAACTTAAAATCCTTCCTTGAAGCATTGGAAGTAGGAGCAAAGGGAGCGCTGGGAGTTGCAATAGCTTGTGCTTGTGCTGGTATAATCGTTGGGACTGTAACTCTTACAGGCTTAGGTCTTAAGATGGGTAACGGACTTGTTGCTTTAGCAGGAGGACAGCTTTTACCCACACTGATGCTGACAATGATATCCTCACTTATACTTGGAATGGGTGCCCCGACAACTGCTAATTATATCATTACCTCCACAATAGCAGCACCGGCGCTTATGAAGCTTGGCGTAAACGTATTGACAGCCCATATGTTTGTTTTCTATTTCGGAATAATTGCTGATATAACACCTCCGGTAGCTCTGGCAGCCTTTGCAGGTTCTGCAATTGCAAAGAGTGATCCTATAAAGACGGGTATAAATGCAAGTAAGCTTGCTATAGCAGCATTCCTGATACCTTATATATTTGTTATAAATCCTCAATTGCTGCTTATAAATACAACAGGACTGGAAATAGTTCAAATTACAGTTACATCCTTAATAGGTATGTTTGGAATAGGCATTGCGATGGAAGGCTATATAATGGGAAAGGTTAATCCGCTGCTTAGGATATTGTTCATGGCTGGGGGACTTTGCCTTGTAGACCCTGGTTTGTACACTGACTTAATTGGTGTTGTAATAATCGGAATGGGAATAGCCTACCAGTGGTTCAAATACAGGAAACCAGCAACATATAGCATGTAATACAGAAAAGGAAGAGTGTCACTCTTCCTTTTCGATTTCCTCCATATACTTTTCCTTATCAGTTTCCACTGGAGGAAGTATTCTTTCCAACTCTGCTTCATGAACTTCAACCAACTCATTAATAAGTCTCTCCATTTCGCTTCGTTCTTCAGAGTACTTAAGCTTAATAATCCATCTTGGGTTATATTCCCCGGAACCATCCAGAACTTCAACCTCAAACCTGCTGAAAATATCTTCATCATATAAGTCATATATGCCGTAATATTGGTAATCTTCAACATCTGCAGTAGTCAGGGTAAGATATACGAAATACTCATTATTTTCCTCAGCCAGATAAGCATTTTCAATAAATTCAATTCCCGAATCGATTTTATACGAATCCACCGTATTGGTAAAGAAGCCGGTTTCTTTTTCCTTTTCCATAAGAACAAGAATGTTGTATTTATCCATATGATTACCTCCAAAAGTATTTCAGGTGCAGCATTCGGGGAATGCGGTCCGAGGCTTGTGAAAAGGCTTCATAGTGTATGCTGAGCCCTCGCACCTCGCTTAAATTTCTGCTGTATTGAACGCACTAAAGCATTTACATTAGGGTATTGTGCGAATTCAATAACGATCAAGGCAACATCTCGCGAAACTTGAATTATTAATGTAAATGTTTTTCGCGAAAAGTATAGCTATTGTTTTTTGTTACTCCAAATTGTATAATTCATACAATGTCAAGATATATAATATTATTTTAACCATATTGATGGCAAAGTTACAAGGAGAAAAGATGAAAATAATTAATAAAACAATAAAGGGCAATTTTATTAGAAGGTTGAACAGGTTTGAAGGGATAGTGGAAATAGACGGAAGGGAAGAACTGGTGCATATACCTAATACCGGGCGGTGCAGGGAACTGCTTGTTATGGGAGCCGGTGTAATCCTGGAGATAAGAGAGAGCAAAACAAGGAAGACTCCCTATGAGCTTATAATGGTTTATAAAGGTGATAAGCTGATATCAATAGACTCCCAGGCTCCAAACAAAATTGTGGAAGAAGCAGTAAGAACAGGCACGATAAAGGAAATCGGAGATTATGAATATGTCAGGAGGGAAGTATTTTACCGGAACAGCAGATTCGACTTATTTTTAAAGAAAACTGAACAAAGCGAAAAAATGGATTGCTGTTATATAGAGGTAAAAGGAGTAACTCTGGAGGTGGACGGTGCGGCAATGTTTCCTGATGCACCAACCGAAAGAGGTGCGAGGCATTTGAAGGAATTGGAGGATGCGCGTAAGGAAGGCTACAGGGCAGCAATTATATTTCTTGTACAAATGGAGAATGTAAAATACTTCACTCCAAACAAGCTGATGGATGAACAATTCGCTGATGCTTTGACAACTGCCTATAATAATGGAGTGGAAGTGTTTTCTTATGATTGCAGGGTCTCAGAAAAAGAAATTGCATTAAATGAAAAGATTCCCATATTCCTGTAAAAATACAAACATTAGTTATATAACCAGAGCAATTCTGAAAAATATCGAAATATGGACATTTATTATGCGATAATTCTTCATAAAATCTTTATTTAATAAAATATGAACTATTTTTGTCATTTTTCATATTATAAGTATTGAAAAGAAGGTTATATAGGATTATAATAGGATTGACAAGTTAATCTTCGTTAGGTGAGGCTCCTATATAGATACACGCTGCTGCCCGGAAACATCGAGAGA
>CAZUGK010000047.1:0-25835 GCA_964619815.1 uncultured Clostridiaceae bacterium
TGGACCAGATAAACATCTATGTGATCTGTCTGAAGCTTCTCAAGCTGCTCATCAAGGTATTTGTCAAAGTCCTCTTTTGTTTTCATGAGCCAGATCGGAAGCTTTGTAGCCAGCATTACCTTTTCACGGTAGCCATCCTTCAGGGCTTTTCCTACAAGGATTTCACTGGTGCTCCGGTGGTAAGGATAAGCGGTGTCAACATAATTCACACCTTCGTCAATTGCATATCTGATCATTTTTATAGCTTCAGCTTCATCAATTTTGCCGGCATCCGGCTCTTCGCCGTTTACTCCAGGCATAAGCGGAAGTCTCATACAGCCAAAACCTAGTATGGAGACATCTAATCCCGATTTTCCAAACTTTCTGTACTGCATCGTATATTACCCCCTGTATTTTTCTGTATATGTATGTTTCCCTTCTAGTATCTTATATTATCTCATTATTTTCAAGGATTATATATGAATAGAATACAAGAAAAGTAAAACCCCTGCCGTTCTGGCAAGGGTTGATTCAAACTATTTCAATACTTCCTTAAGCTCTTTTATGAATTCTCTGTTTTCTTCCATGGTTCCAATGCTTACACGCAGCCAGGTACTTGGATTGAAGCCGGCAACAGGCCTTATGATTACTCCCCTCTTCAGGAGTTCATTGAACACCATGCTGCTGTCTTTTTTTGAATTGAATATTATATGATTGGCTTCTGTTTTTGCATATTCCAGGCCCATTTTGTCAAATTCTTCATATATGTATTTCTTGCCCTCATCATTATTGGACACCACTTTTGCAAGGAACTCTTCATCGTTAATAGCAGCAATAGCTGCAGCCTGGGTGAGAAGTGTCACATTAAAGGGATTCCTTATTCTGTTGATTGCCGAAAGCAGTTCGGGGTCGCCTATTGTATAGCCGAGCCTGAGACCTGCAAGGCCATATGCTTTTGACAGTGTCTTTAGCAGAAGCATATTTTTGTATTTTTCCAGAAGCTTAAGACTATTTTTGGGATAATCAAGGTGTGAAGCAAATTCACTGTAGGCTTCATCATATACAACAAGTGTTTCAGGAGAAATGGCTTCCATAAGCCCTGTCAACTCTTTCTCGCTGAAGAACGTGCCTGTAGGGTTGTTCGGATTGCACAGCCAAACTATTTTTGTATTTGAGTTTATTGCACTCTTGAAGCCTTCAATATCATAGGCCAGATTCTTTAAGGGTACTTTCTTTATTACAGCGCCCATCATCTGGGATGTGGCAAAGTAGCGTGGAAAGGTAATATCCGCCATAACGACTTCATCGCCTTTTTCGATGTAGGTCTTGGCTATCAGGTCCAACATTTCGTCAGAGCCGCATGTAGGCAGCACCATTTCGGGTGAAATGCCGTATTTCTTTGCTATTGCTTCCTTAAGCAGGGTTGAATTACCGTCCGGGTACAGGTTTGCTTCCTCAAGTGCTTTCACTACAGCTTCCTTTACACGTGGAGAAAAGCCAAGCGGATTCTCATTTGATGCAAGCTTTATAACCTTATCAAGGCCTAGCTCTCTTTTTACCTCATCAATAGGCTTACCGGGCACATACACAGGAATAGCATCCAATTCCTTCCTGTATTTTACATGCATAGTAGTTCCCCCTCTAATTTTATATTCTATACAAAATGCGAAAATTCGCACTTTTGTTTCCTTAATTTACATCACGGAAATCTTATTCAGTCATTATAAAATTTTTCCGTGAACTATTATTAATTGTACCTTTATATGGAACATTTATAAACTTTTTTTAATGATTAAAAAAATTTTGTAAATCACATTTTGAATTCGACAAAACGGTTCACGAAAAATTCGATATATTCAGTTTTTAGCTATTTTTTCTCTTTACATTTATTTAACGGAAAGCTAAAATTAAAATAACAATGCATAAGCATTCGCTGTAAGTACCCTGTTAAAGATTTAGTTTATAGCCGCAGGGCACAACATCAAAAAAGTGCATTATTAGCATATTGATTAGCTTGAATTTTGGTATGTTATTAAGCACTCGCATGTTTAAAATTGCTGATGATGGACAAAATAAACATAAAAGGGGGAATTTTTATGAAGGATTACAAAACGGAAAACCTAAGAAACATTGGATTATATGGTCATGGTGGATCCGGAAAGACTACAGTGGCAGAAGCTATGCTATTTAGCACAGGAGTGCTGGACAGATTCGGAAAGGTTGAAGATGGAACTACTGCAACAGACTTCGACCCGGAAGAAATTAAGAGAAAGATTTCAATTAGTGCAGCAACAGCTCCATGTGAATGGAAGGATATCAGAATAAATGTGATTGATACTCCCGGATATTTTGACTTTGTAGGCGAAGTAATAGCAAGCTTAAAGGTTATTGATGGTGCAATAATAGCAGTTGACAGCACCAGCGGGGTTGAAGTAGGTGCAGAAAAGGCCTGGGACCTTGTTAACGAAGGCAAAAAGGCATGTATGTTCTTCGTAAACAAGCTTGATCGCGAAAATGCAAACTTTTCAAAGGTTGTTGAGCAGCTGAGAGAAGTTTTTGGAAATAAAATTGTTCCTTTTGCTCTTCCGATTGGTTCGGAAGCAAGCTTCAAGGGTATAGTTGATATAATAGATATGAAGGCTAAGACAAGAGATGGAAATAAGACAGTTGAGGGTGATATTCCCGCTGACCTTAAAGGGGAGGTTGAGGAATACAGGAATATGATAATAGAAGCGGCTGCGCAGACTGACGAAGCACTTATGGAAAAATACTTTGGCGGCGAAGAACTGACAAAGGAAGAGATAATAAAGGGCTTAAGGCTTGGGGTTGTAGCCGGAGATGTAGTACCGGTGCTTTGCGGTGCTGCAGCTAAGAATATAGGAATAGATGTGCTATTGGATATGGTAATGAACTACATGCCATCACCTGTTGATGCAGCAGTTCCTGAGGCAGTTAATGTCAAGAGCGGCCAGAAGATAAAGGTTGCACCGGATGCAAATGCGACCTTTAGTGCTCAGGTTTACAAGACAATTGCCGACCCCTTTGTTGGAAAGATATCCATGTTCAAGGTTATGTCGGGGAAAATGACTGCAGATATGGAAGTATATAATTCCAATAAGGAGAAGAAGGAAAAACTCAGCAATCTGTTCCTTTTGAGAGGGAAAAAGCAGGTAGCTATGGATAAGCTTCTGGCAGGGGAAATAGCAGCAGTTGCAAAATTGCAGTTCACCACAACAGGAGACACCCTGTGTGATGCTAATAATCCTGTAATGTTTGAACCTACTCAGTTCCCTGCACCAAGCATTTCGATGGCTATTGAACCGAAATCAAAGGGAGATGAAGATAAGATAGGCAACGGACTCCAGAGGCTTGTTGAAGAAGATCCTACCCTGAAGGTAGGAAAGAACGTTGAAACAAAACAGACTTTGATATCCGGCATGGGCGAGCAGCATCTTGAAGTAGTTACAAAGAAGCTGCATAATAAGTTCGGTGTCGAGGTAGTTCTTAAGGATCCCAAGATACCATTCAGGGAAACAATAAAGAAATCGGCCAAGGCTGAAGGAAAGCACAAGAAGCAGTCAGGCGGGCATGGACAGTATGGCCATGTTTGGGTTGAATTCGAGCCTATACTCGATGGAAGCGCAGACTTTGAATTTGTTGATAATATAGTAGGCGGCGTTGTTCCAAGACAGTATATACCAGCAGTAGAAAAAGGACTCAGGGAATGCATGGAAGAAGGAATTCTGGCTGGTTTCCCGGTAGTAAATGTCAGATGCAAGCTTTATGACGGTTCCTTCCATCCTGTGGACTCTGCGGAAATGCCTTTCAAGATTGCAGCTGCTTTAGCATATAAGAAGGGTATGGCTTCCGCAAATCCTGTACTGCTTGAACCCATATATCATGTTGAAGTGCTGGTTCCGGATGAATATATGGGAGATATAATCGGGGATTTGAACAAGAAAAGAGGAAGAATACTTGGAATGGAACCTAGCGGAAAGCTGCAAAAGGTATCGGCAGAAGCACCTTTGGCTGAAATGTTCAAGTATGCTACTGATTTGAGGTCTATGACTCAAGCAAGAGGAAGCTTCTCAATGAGCTTCTCAAGGTATGAGGAAGTACCGGCAATGGCAGCTCAGAAGATAATTGATGCTGCTAATGCAGTAAGAGAAAAGGAAAAGGAATAAGAATGACAAACATGGCAAATTTTGGATTTGCCATGTTTTTTTTCATACGCATATTTAGTATGCTGCTTCATAAACTATAAATGTACATTTAACTATAGATTAAACACTATAAAGCAGCTTTGCTTTATAGTGTTTAATCTATGCAGGGATAATTTGAATAATCTCCGGCGTAGATTTATATGGTACAAAACACCCAATAATAGGAGGCAGGTAAATGATCGATAGGATGATAAGCGTTGGCAGCTTTGTGACTCTGAATGATGTAAGAAGAATCGTTGATACAGTTAAGCAGATGGGAACGGATGAGCAGCTGGTTGTATCAATGAACAGCCAGGATTCGTATAAGGCACAGAATATTTTCTCGGTACTTGAAAAGAATAATTTTGAATGGTCCACTAAAGGCGGACATGACGGCAGGGATTATTACATCATAGCCAAGAAAAGAGTATAAGTTGCAATAAGGAGGAGTACCATGGATCAAGATAAATATTATGGCGAACTCGAAGACAAACTCAACGATGTCAGCCTCTACGGAGAGTTTATGGCTACATTCAATTATTGGGTAGGCTCAGAAGAACAGAAGAACAGGGTAGAGCACTTGCAATCTATAGGAAAGTCAAAGGATACAAAGTATTGATATCTAGCAATTAATTTCTCACAGCTTGCCTTCTGCTTTTGCAGAAGGCATTTTAATAGATAATAAGAAACGATTATTGGCAGTTTTCAAAAATATTGATTTTTAAATAATCTTTTACTGTGAGTTATCAAGTATAATGTCAAAAATGAATACCCGGGAAAAAGTGGGATAAACCATTCTAATATGGGATTTCACGGGATGTTATTTTGATAAAGTGAAATGTAACGATTTTCATATACAAAAACAGCCCCGAAAAAATATGAAAAGTAGGTTAGAACCTTGAAAATACATGGTTATTACCTACTTTTTTCGTTTTGGCCTTGTGAAAATCAAAAATGGAAAAATGAAAGTGTTATAACGTTCGTTATCATAAAAAAAGCATGTGCGTCAAAGTTTGCAATATCAATAGGTGTATTTTATAACGCGGCGTTATGGCACTGGTGCAGGCAGAAAAACTACTGTGAAAATACCCTGTTTTTTTGGTAAAAGCAAAGTGACAAAATCGCATTTTTTGAAAAAGCTGTCACATTGAAGTAATTCCAATAGATAGAAGGCAATTATGTAATCAAAAAGCAAAGTGACAAATGTCAAATTATTTTGGAGACATAAAACCACCTGTAATTTATATAGAATGTGCCCTGATTGCAGCTACAATTGAAGCGGTATTCCACCTTACCATCTCGTCGGCAGCATTTGAAACAGCAGTAGGAATATTTATTTGCCCCCAAGGTACAACACCTATAATAGGCTTGTTGTATTTTAGTGCTGTATCAATTTCATACTGCATCCATTCTCTATGTGCGGTATACATCCCAGAGAGTACAAGCACTGCGTTTACCGGCTTAATCTTTCTATCAATTGCATCCTGGAGTGCCTTTTTGCCAACTGGTGTGTTTGGATCTACGAGAGGTTTATCTTCCGGTGCGGAATAATTTCGAAATTCAAAAAGCGGAGCTTCTTTGAGCATCTTAATAAGACGATCATAATCCTCACCGTATTTCCATGCATGGCTTATGAATAAGTCATAGAGCTTTAAATTAGGCATTTATAGTCCCCCTTTCATTTGTGATAGTGATTTGCTAAAATACTTATAAGGGAGGTGGTTTTATGTCACATACAAAGAAATTCAGAAAGAAACCTATTATAATAGAAGCTTACCAGACAGACTGCGAAATGATTATTCAGACTCTAGAAGGTCCACTAAAGGCATCTCCCGGAGACTGGATCATCACCGGAATACGTGGAGAACAGTATCCATGTAAACCGGATGTATTTGAAAAAACATACGAGCCTGTAAGTGATAATGCCTCGTTAAGTTTTAGATGAGTTATCTGATTTATCTTTTTTTGAGTTGTTAAGCTGCGACCAGTTAACATTCTCAGAGGATATTATAGATTCAATCCTTTCAACAAGAAGTTGAAGGGATTTTTCATTATATGGGTATGAAGAGGTCAAAAATAAATATTTCTCATGCTTTAATATTTCACTGGTAGTTCTATACTGCAACCAGTTTTCGTGGAATTTATATAACTTGGTTATTGCCTCAATAATCACTATAGATGCACCAAAAATGCTTATGATAGCGGGAATAGTCCAATGCAATTTAGTGTATGCAGCTAATACAGGTATTAATGCTGCTATTATTATCTCAGCCATCTGAAGCCTCTTGTACATCTTCTGGTTCCAAGAACTTTTCTTTGAATACCATTCAATTTGATCATCTAACCTGTCATCTATGTATTCTTTAGTATCCATATTATATCCTTCTTTTAAAAGTAATTTGAGTTATAAAAATATAACACAAAAGGTCAAAAAATTAAGCTAACCTGGAATTAACAACATAGCTGTTTCCATTACTTGATTCACTTACTTTGAGAGCTTTTCCCAATATGGTTATTACAGCATGATCGGTTCCTTTAATAATAATTGGATCATATTTTTTATTCAGTGAGTGAAGCTCTATACGATCTTCATATTTGTAGAACTTTTTACAAGTAGCGGAATCGTCTATAAGGATGATTCCGATATCGCCATTTTCTAGTGCAGCCTGTCTTTTGACGAACAGTATTGATCCATTGTGTATATCTGGCTCCATGCTGTCACCTCTGACAACCAGGGCATAATCTATCCTGGTGTTGTTTGCCGGCACGGGAATCAAGTCCATGTACTCAGATTCTGCCCAAATAGGGGTACCGGCTGCAACTTGTCCGAGTATGGGGATGCGTTTTTGACATACATCTGCATCATAAGCAGCAGCTTCTTCGCCAGATTTCAAATTATTAATTTGTTCTCTTTTTAGTTTCCTTTCAGCTTTAAAATTAATAAGTAGTTCTATTTCCTCAATATCATCTGAAGCTAATTTCTTTAACTTGTTGACCAGTAGCCATTCTGGCGAAGACATATCAGTATCATCAATTTTATAGCTGGCTACTATAGATGGGTCTGTGAGAATTGACTCATCTATTTCTCTTTCTGCTATAGCGGTCAAACGGTCAGCCAGATATATAATCTTCTGTTCCAGCACATCATCCGTTAATTCAGCATAAGTGGTACCAGATTTTTCTCTTATGACTTCCCTCAAATAGTCCCTGTAATATTGATTAATAAAAGACTTAAGGATGTGTGACTTTCCAGTGCCATAAGCAGCTTCGACTAGAAAAGGATTTTCTTTAGTATGCTCCCCCGGGCCCTTGCCTTCGCCTGTCAATATCCAATCTGTGGAGACATTGAAAAACTTTGAATATGCAATTAGAGTATCGGCAGATGGGTTAACAACTCCATTTTCATATTTGCTGATGTTACCCCTAGCTATGCCTGTGGCATCAGCAACATCTTGTTGCTTAAGATTATGTGATTCTCTTAGGTACTGTAACCTCTCGCTTATAGTATTCATACTTACACCTCGCAAGTTCTTTTTTACGCTCAAGCATATAATCTTACACAAATTCTTCAAAATTACGCACATTTTCATTGACAATGCGTAAAATGGAACATATAATTTAATTAAGATATAAACTTATAACAATTTGATTGTATCACATTAATTCCACTTTTTGTATATCACCAATCCTAAATCAGTGATATTTGTATTACAAATCTCAAGCAGCCTGTCAAAAATCACTCATATCAAGGTTGCCTTCTGGTAACTGGTGAAGAAATTTAAAGTAAATACAACACAATGGCAAAGCAATATAAGCAGTTAAAGGAGGCGAGGCTTATGAGGAAAAATGAAATAACTGCTGTGGGGGTGGAGATCAAGAAAAAGCTGGCGGAGCTCAACTGGACACAGAGGGAGCTAGCCGAAATGGTGGGTATTACAGAGACATATCTGCATCTAATCATGTATGGATACAGAAAGGGGGATAAGATACTGGATAAAATAAGTCAGACACTTGGAATCAGAATCAAAAGAATAGCTTAAGGGAGATGATTGTTTGGATAATAAGGAGCTGATCCTGTTTAAGGATTACAAGAATGGCTTCAGTGAAATTGAGAAGTTGGTAAATGATTTTGAGGGGATCAGTAACGGATCACAAAAGATATTCCTCCAGGAGAGGGAGAGGATGCTGAAGGAGCAGCGAAATAGTCTTCACATCATCAAAGCAGCTGCTGTGGAAGATATAAAGCAGCTGCTGGTCAGAGCCAACAGCCAAATGTCAGCAATACTGGATATGGAGAAATTTATTACAGATGAGCTTGAAAAGTGCAGACAAACCTGGGAGCAGATTGAAGGCGGAGCAGATAAATGAAATCACAAAGGAGCATAAGAAAAGAGAATGAGCTATATGTAAAAAGGTGTCTTCACCCTTCCAAAAGCAAGACACCGTTACATCCAACCGCTCTATTCTCTTAACTCAATTTTAACATAAGATGCTCCTTTCGTCAAAGGAGGGCGGTTTGATGGCAGAAATATTCATATCACTTGAGGAAGCTGCAAAGCTGGAAGGCATAAAATACAACACCTTAATACAGCGAATAAGCAGAAATACTAAGAACTATGTGACAAAAACAGAGCCGTCTGCAAATGGTGGCAAGGACAGATTACTTATATTGTTAGATTGTCTTTCAACGAAGGCAATAAGAAGCTATCAGGCAATTATGGAGGCTGAGATCAGAAAGGACATTGATGAGACCGAATCAAAGGACCCGGATGAAGCCTGGTATGTAGGAGTGGATTACAACTGGTACATACACAACTATAAGCAGAAATTCTATCAGATGGTTGACCTGGCAAGGAGGATTGAAGAATTTCTTGAGTACAAGGGTGAGGACAAGACAGAATACACGGAACAGTTCGCAATGCTTCTGGGCATGAGCGGCAGAAATTTTCGCCGCAAGGTTGATAAATACCTTGAGGGTTTACGGTGGGCTGCAGAAATGCAGGAGCAGGATGGTAAGAACTATGAATTTTACAAAATACTTGCCTTGTGCCCCCAACCTAGGAAAGGCGGACATGTTTCACTTACGGAAGAAATGAAGACAACTATTGAGAACATATGGTTCGATAAGATGTTTGCTATGAATCACCGGACTCAGTCAGATCTATATAATATATTCCAGAAAAAAGGCATTGAAAAAGGCTGGCCTTTGATACCAAGCTATCCTACGGTAAATAGATATATTAATGAGTTGAATGACAAGTACAGTAATGAAAGGTTCCTAGTTGCCCAGGGAGAACGTGAATTTAAGCGTAGCAAGATGATGAAGCGCAAACGCAACACTGGAATACTTAAAGTGATGGAGCTGGTACAAGGAGATGCTCATACCTTTGATTGTTGGGTCTGGATAGCAAGACCAAATGGTACAGTAACAGCAATCAAGCCATATCTGGTAGGACTTATTGATACAAGAAGCAGATGTCTGGTTGGATGGGCAATTTGTGAGCTGCCAGATTCCCAGGTTATAAAAAAAGCATTAGTACACATGATGTATCGCAAAAAGAATAACCCAATAGAAGGTGTTCCAAGGGTATTGCTGATAGATAACGGCAAGGATTTCACATCGATAGCCTTGACGGGAAGGCCGAGGACGGAAAGATTTGATATTGATGCTGAAACAAAAGGGTTCTACAAGAGTGTAGGAATTGAGAGTGATAAGAGAAGCTTGCCATATCAGGCATGGACAAAAGCACAGATAGAAAGATTCTTCAATACGCTCTGTGAAGATTTTACGAAAACCTTTGACAGTTATACAGGGACGCTAACAGGATCAAAGACTATAGGCAAGGTTAAGAAGGATCTTAAAGGTATGCTTGCTGAAGATCAGCTACTCAGTATTGAGGAGTTTGCAGCAGAATTTGATAAGTGGTTGAATGAAACGTACCATCATCACAAACACAGAGGGCTTGAGGAGCAGCATGAACCAAGTCCGAGGCCAATAGATGTATATCAGCAGGGAGAACGATACATGAAGCCTGCTCCACCGATGGAGTACACACAAATGCTGTTGATGAAAAGCGAAGAAAGGCTGGTAACTACTGTTGGGTTCAGCCTCTTTAATCGAAACTTTCAGCATGAAGATTTGGCTATGTATATCGATAAGAGGGTAATTGTCCGATATAACCCGGAAAACCTAGATAAGGTGTATGTCTATAATCAGGAAGGAATTAAGATTTGTGAGGTTGAGTCCTTTGAAGGACTTCATCCCCTTGCTGAACAGGGAGATGAAACTCTCGCAAATCACTTAAAGGAACAGAACCGGCAGAAGAGAGTTACTAAAAACAAGTTAAAAAATCTGCAGACTCCATATGAGGAAAGAATAGAAGCTTCGACCGGGCGTAAAGTCATACTGCCGGTGCTGTCGGATGAAATTCAGCAAGTTACATCATTACGAAATGACAGGCAGTATAGGGATGATCTTAAGCAGCGTAAGGAAGAAAAAGGCAAAAACTGTGAATTCCTTAAGAAGCAAGGAGCTAAAGCATGGGCACTATTAGAAAAAGTGGAGGGAATATAGTATGAGAGAACTGTTAAATCTGGTGGAATCTGACGTAAGACAAGCTACTGAGATATACACAGCGGGTCAACAGCAAAGGCAAAATCTGTATGAGAAGAATCAAAGTATTCATAGTGCGGCATTGGAGTATATTTCAAGAAAAAAATTGACAATTAAGGCTTTGGCAGAAGAGATTGATATATCAAGGACAACACTTTCACTTTATCTCAATGGGAAACTGCCTTCAGACCCTACTGATTTGGAAAATAAGCTGAGAGCGCACTTAAAAGCAAACGGATTCCTGCAGGAGGGTTTTCAAGAGCGTCAATCTCGTAAAACACCAACATTCTTCAAGTCGGCAGATGCAGAAAATATTTTAGGTATTTGCCAGAGCTGCCAGGAGTATTGTGCTCTTGGAATTATAGTCGGCAAGTCGGGTTATGGCAAGACATTCAGTTTAAAGCAATTTGCAAAAATGGGGCGTGTATGCCATATAGAGTGTGACGATTCAATGACCACAAAGGACTTGATAGAATCGATTGAAAGATCTGTAGGCATTCCATCAGGATTTTATACTATCTGGAGAAGGACTGAAGGCCTGAAAGACTTTTTTGAGGTAAATAAAGGCTACCTTCTCATCATTGATGAAGCAGACAAACTAATAAGCAAAAATACTCAAAAGAAGATAGAGATATTGAGGGCAATATTTGATCAGACCAATGTAGGAATAGTATTGGCTGGAGAACCGGTTCTTGAAGCGAAGCTTAAAAGCTATCTTCCGCGACTTGCCAACAGAGTTGATTTCTATGTCACTCTGAGAGGAATAACCAGAAAGGAAGTTGCTGAGTATTTGCAGCCATACAATTTTACGCCGGATGCACTAGAAGAGATGTACCGAAGGGCAACCAATACACAGACAGGCTGCTTTAGATTGCTTGACAGAACTATGAAAAACATACTTCGAGTTGTTAAGCCAGACGAAGAAATTACTTTGGATGTCATAAGCGAAGCCAGCAATATGATGATGTTATAAGGAGGGGTAGAAATGGCAAGGGCTAAGGTACACAAAAGAAAAGTACGCCAAGCACATAGTGAAGAACAGGTTGAATTCTCAGGTGAACCATTGGTACATGTCAATATTCAGACCGGAGAAGGCTATTGCAGAATAAAGGAACTATGGGAGAGACAGGGAGCTGAAAGGTTTCCTTCGGATAATAAGGAGGTATGTTGAATGAATGCCAAAATTATTTATCAGGATAATATTAATCAAGCTGCAAGCGGTATCTCAAGACTATTTGAGTTTTTAGCAAATAAAAAGCAGTTTCCGGTACCAGTAAAAGCTGCAGCATGCATAAGTGGTGTACCAGAAAAGACAATTGCCGGAATCCTTGGAACTACAAGAAGCTTTACTGACTACCAGGTTTATGGCAATTACATATACCTTAAGGAAGAATTAACACCACCACTTAAAAAAGTTGACTATCTATAAAGCATCCCCCTGGAGAGCAACATGGTACAAATATGGAGAGGAAAGGAAGAGAACACAATGACTAAGAGTAAGAGGATAAGCAAGGCCGGAGGGGTTACTATTCCGGCGGATATAAGAAGAGATATGGGTTTTGACAGTGGAAGTGCGGTAGATATTAGTGTTTCAAGGGGTAGCTTAATCGTTGCGCCACACACACCAAGATGCTGCTTTTGTGACAGTACTGAGAATGTGAAGGTACATATGAACAAGAGGGTATGCGCCAAGTGCATCAAGAGTATGGGGGAGTTAATCAATGAATAAAAGAGAACTGACAAATATTGTGGACGAATATGCAAAGTGGGATAAGCTGATTGAAGAGGGTAAAAAGGAAACAAACAAACTGAAGAGCACCATACAGAAGGCAGCAATTGAAGCACTTGATAATGCCAAGGTCAAGCAGGTGAAATATTGGGGAAGTGAAACAAACTGCGCTACGGCAACCACTTCAGAAACAGTAAAGCTTATAAGCTATGAATACCTTAAACAGATCATCCCGGAGCAAATTCTTAGGGACTTCGTGAAGCCGGAATTAGAGTACAAATTGGCTGAGGTCTTTAAGCGGATGATAGCCCCGATTTGTCTGGGCAACTATGTTGAACAGACAGTAGCGGATATTATTGAGCAGATGCCGCTTTCAGAGGATCAGAGGAAACTTGCACTGAAGAAGCTTAAGGGGACATGGGAAAAGGATAAATCCTTCCTTGAAAGCTTGGGCCTTGATGAAGAGGCGGCTGAATATTGGACATACTTCATAGCTGAAGCAGCTGCATGGGAAAGGGTAACACATCTTCTTAAGGTGGCCGGATACATTGAAGGAACTGAAGAGTTTGCGAAAGCTCTGGAAGACCTGAAGAAGGCTGTTATTGTTGAGGAAGGCATCAAAATAGGTATTGATTATGAAACTGACGAAAGGGAGAGCTAGGGTTCTCCCTTTCCTATAGGAGTGATCGTATGAAGCTACTATCTGAAGAGCAGAGACGTAAGATATTTGCAGCAGCCAGAGAAAAGGGAATAGATAATGAACTGCTGCATGACATGGTTGAAGAGCTTACAGGAAAAGCAAGTATAAAGCTGCTTACTATGTTTGATGCTAAAAAAGTAATCGACAGATTGGAAGGAAAAGAAGAGAAGCCAGGTCCTGTTTATTGGAGGGCTTCATCAGAACAGCTCAAAAAGATTAAGGAACTGGTGTATGAGCTTGGATGGCAGGACAACCCTAAAAGGCTTCAAGGCTTTATCAAGAAATATGCAGGAACTGAAATGCTGCAATGGCTGACAACTAGACAGGCATCAAACGTTATTGAGGGACTTAAGAGCATACTCAAGAATTCTCATTCACAATGTCAAAAATGAGAGGTGTATCAAATGCCCAGGAAAAAGAGGAATGCCAGAAGAATCAAGAAGACAAGGAAACTGCATTATAAGCATGCTGTATTAGTCCATTTTGACCGGAGGACAGTTGAACGGATGAGTCCTGGAAGGTTAGTTGCCGTGGCGGAATGGAGGTAGTTAAATGACAGCAGAAGGAGCAGAAGTTACTTATAAGCAGAGCAGCACAATGCCATATCTGGTAGTTACTGATGTAGGAGATAGCGTGTGCTTCTGTCAGAAAGACGATAATGCGAAGCTTATCGCTAAAGCTTTGAATATGCATATTGCAATATTGAAATTGATGCCTACGATTGAAAGGCTTTGCAGGGAGATCCAAAGGGATGCTGATGAGCCGGACATGGTTATGCAGAAAGCCGAAGTGATAGTGCAAGCTATCAAGGATATTGAAGGACTATATTATTAAGGAGGCTGCAATATATGGCTACAAATTCATTTCGCTGCAGATATGTACATAGAACAAGCAGGTTATCCCGCAAAAGATTACAAGCAAAGATAAAAAAGTGGAATATGAAGTACTCAAAAGATAGACAAACCCAATAACAATAATATTTGTAAAGGGTGAGGTGAAATGGCACAAGAAACTGCTGAATTGATACAGATGATACAGGAGCTGAGGGAGGACTTAAATTCAGTGAAGCGAGAAGTGCAGGGTATAAGAACGGTTATGTTAGATAACGGTAAAGACTGGCGCGCTCAGGTAAATAGTATCCTTAATATGATCAGTGAGAGGTCGGGAGGCCAAATATCAATAAGGACTATATCATATAAGCTGCTTGAACAACGTGCTAAATGTGACCTGAGTATAAGGCTGGAAAATCGGTTAAAGAGAGTGTCCGGTGATGGATTCAGCAAGCCTGTAGGTATCAACTACTTAGACATAATTGAAGATGACCCAAGGCTGAAGGAGATATACCTTGGAATTGTCAAGCAGCTTGGGGTTAGACATGGAGCAGTATAAACAAGGAGGGCATATATGTTAACAGCAGAGGAATGGAAAGATGTTGAAGAAAGGCTGAAATCCTTTTACAACATAGTAAAACTGAGATGTGACGGTTATGAAATTAGTATTACTCTTACTCGTATTAGTCAGTTCAAAAATGCCATAGTGGTATATGTGAACGGTCAGATAAAAGGAGAATGGCTACTGAAGGAATGTGAGGAGCGAAGACGGTTCCTCCGGCCCATTACAAAATCATGTTTATCTCCAAAGGATAAGAAGCGTTTGAAAAAGTTTGGTAAAAAATTCGTGAGAGAAATGGAAGAAAAATCAAGGCATACATATTACGATCCGTATTGGACATCTTTCAGGACATTAAAGAAACAATTAATCGAACAAAACAAAAGTATTGAGCTTATACATGAGGAGTAATGCATGACCTTAAAGGAAGGTGATATAAATTGAAACAACCAGAATATCTGGAATTTAGGTGTTGTATGTGTCCAAATATCGGGGAACCAGAAAAAATGCAATGCCCATCTGGGCAAATGAAACCAGATATTACAACCTGTCGTTTTGTGAAGGCGTATATAGATGCCCGAGGATGGCGGTATAAAGTGATGGGTGGGCTTGGAGAAAACAATTATAAAGCCAGATACCAGAAGCCAGGTAAATCAGGGTGGAAATGCATGAAAAACATGGAGTGGAGAAAGAGCTATGATGAAGCACAAAGAGATCTAAATGCTAGGGCGAAGCTAAAAAAATGGGATGAGTGTATGACATAATTCGGGTGTAGCTACTCTCGTTGAAGATAATGCGAAAGAAACAGGAGGGCTATACATGGAAAGAAATTGTGAAAATTGTGTACATGAAATTATCTGTAGACTTTGGAAGAAAGAACTTGACTCAGCAGAGGAAAGTTATACAGGAGAAAATTATGTAACAATCTATGACAGATACAATGTTAATGGTGATGGATGCGAACACTTTAGAGCAGATTAATTCGCATCACATGATTTTTGCGAAGGAGGGTATGATGAAAATTTTCAAAAGACTCCTGATGAAGAAAAAGCCAGAAGAACCATATAGATGCGTTTATACCAGGAGGCAAGCAGAATTCAAGAAAGAAGCTGGAGGTCCTGGGGCATGTAAAGAACCATGCCCGTATTATCCACTTTTTAAGTGTTATCGGTGGGCTCCATTCTGGCATTGCATAAACAAAAGAATACAAAATAAGAAATTTGATGATGTTGTAGATCCGAGGGATTAAAAGGAGAATTAAAAATGATATTAGAGTTTAAAGTTTGTCAGTTAAAAAAGAAATCCAAACAATATAAAAACCTAATTGAAGATATGAACAATTCTAATGAATTCATTATAGTCGGAGAAGAGCTTCTTGGTGATTTGGATTGCTTTAAAGTACTACAGAACAGTGAAAAAGGGATATGCTTGTTGGGTGGATTAAAAATAGATGAAGCAGCATTATTAATTACTAAAGATGAGATAGAACTTAAGGGTGACGGCATTGGCTGCGAACTACTAGAAATGGATATTCCTAAAGAATATTTGACATTGGAGATTATTGAAAACATCCAAAGATTGAATGCATAATTTATAAGAAAATAGGAGGAGAAAAAGTATGTTAGATTCACAGATAAAAAGAAAAGGTATCGATGTATCAGTACATCAAGGTGTCATTGATTGGGACAAGGTGAAGGCTGCCGGAATAGAGTTTGCCATTTTAAGGGCGGGCTACGGCAATAATAACATTGACGGGCAGTTCCGACAGAATATATCAGAGTGCAACAGGGTCGGAATCCCATGCGGTGTTTATTGGTTCAGCTACGCATTGAATGCTGAACAGGCAGCCCGTGAAGCGCAGCAGTGCATCGCAGCGATTAAGCCGTACAAGGTGGAATACCCCGTTTGCTATGACCTTGAGTATGACACCATAAGGTATGCAAAGGACAACGGCGTCATAATAGGCAAGGCGCAGGCTACGGCATTTGTAAAGGCGTTCTGCGAAGAAATAGAAAAGGCCGGATATTATTCCATGAACTATACAAACCAAGATTATATCCGAAATATGTTCGATATGAACGCATTAAGTAGTTATGACATGTGGTATGCACGGTATAATACCGTATGTGACCGAAATGATATTGGCCTGTGGCAATACACCAGCGGTGGAAGGGTGAATGGCATTAATGGAAATGTTGACCTCAACATAGCTTATAAGGATTATTCGTCTATCATCAAACAGGCTGGACTCAATGGGTTTCCTAAAAGCAAAACAGTTGAGACTACTCCCGCACAACAAGCTGAGGTTGATGTACCTGAATGGCAAAGGGAGGGGCTAGAGAAGCTTACCGGAAAGGTTATTACTGATCCGGAATACTGGAGAAAAAAGATGAAGGAACCTATCACCGTTGGTGAGGTTTTGGGGATACTTGGCAAGATGGTAATTGACAAGTGAGTATATAAAATGATATAAAGGGGGTGACAGTATGCTGAACGATATAAAGGCTTGGGCAAATGAAATAAGTCCTGAAGATCTGCCAGAACCATACAGGACTCTTTCATACCAGGTTGGTATTAATGTAGTAATAACTATCGCGGAACTGTATCAAGGAGCTGCTTTGTACCTGCCAAAGTTAGACAGCACACTGGCCTTGATAAGAGATAGGAAAATCAGAGAAGAATTCAATGGGTATAACTACCGAGAGCTTGCCCTAAAATACAGGCTCACGGAGAGATGGGTCAGAGAGATAGTAGAAAACGAAAAGAAGATTGATCAGATATCTATATTTGACATCCAGAAAGAGAATATTAGTTGAAGTAATTCACGGAACCACTTCCTTCGATAATATAAATAGACTCATGTAGAATCATGGTATACAAGTACCATGATTTTTTTATTGCTATAAGGGGGTGCATTAATGGAAAACATTGGTTCAAGTATGCTGATATGGAGTATACAATCTTTAAGTCTGCTTGCATTGGGGATTATAGCTTATTTCTTGAAAGACATGAAAAAAACTTATGAAGATCGATTGGAAAAGAGTGAGCAACGTGTTGATGAAGTTGAAGAAAAGCTGGACAATTTGAAGTCAGATCTTCCATTTGTATATGCTACCAGAGAAGACTTCATTCGCGCAATGAACAATGTAGATATGAATGTTAAAGACATCAATAGCAAGCTGGACAAATTGATTGACCATATGATAAAGGGAGGAGGCGCGCAATGACGGATGAGTTTCATGCAAAAGAAAACCAGGCCATAAGAGGCTATATAATGAGATCCCTAGCAAGGGGGAATAAAAATACATTACTCTGCAGGCAAATATCCTCCGCGTTGATTAATGATGGGCTGATCATTTCTCCGGATATTTCAAAACATATTGGATATCTGGAGGAAAAGGGATATGTTGAAATCACAAATGAAAAGATAAAAAGTTACAATGTCTATGAAAATGACGGGGCAATAAGGTTAACAGCAAAAGGTATAGATCTGCTTGAAGGTACCATTGATGACCCAGGAGTTGATATTTAATGGGCAAACAACGTGAAAGGAACCGTATAAAATCAAGAGTTGATGAACTGCCTGAAGAGATTAAGGAACTATTGAATAAAAGGCTGTCCGACGTACATTACACATACACGGAAATTGCGGATGAAATAAAAGCTAAGGGATACGATATCTCCAGATCCAGCGTAGGCCGGTATGCTCTAAGAATTAATGCAGTGGCTAAACGTCTTAAGGAGGCTACAGAGCAAACAAGAATAATCATAGATACCATAAAGGAGAACCGTAACCTTGATGCTGCGGAAGCTGCCGATGCGATATTAATAGATGGTTTGATCAAAAAATTTGCAACAGCCCAGGAAGAAATAGAAGGGATGCCCATAGAAAAGGCTGCCAGAATTGCCGTGCAGCTTGAAAGGACAAGCATATTCAGGGAAAAATTCAGACTTGAATATGATCGTGGTTATGGAGATGCGCTGAAGGCTTTAAAGGAGGCTTTAACTGAAGAGCTTAAGAAGGAACCAGAGCTTTTGAATAAAATGTTAGCCCTTGCCGAAAGGGTATCTGAAGAAAGAGAGGATAAACAATGAAAGACGCTTTAGTACAAACAGTTACAAGCATAACGATAGCACTTATTGGACTTGCTGCAAGTTATGCGATACTTTTAATAAAAAAGGCAAAACAAAAAATAGAGGAAGAAACGGATAAGATTGCGGATGAAAAGCAGCGGGCACTTGTTAAGGATGCATTGGAGAACTTAAATACAATAGCTGCCAAGACGGTTACACAGATAGAGCAAACGACGGCTAAGGCATTACGTGAATCCGTAAAGGACGGCAAGACAGATAGAAATGAACTTCTGGCACTTGCGAATCAGGCATACAATGAAATTTTGAGCACCATGAAGCCAGAATATGTAGAATTGCTGCAGAAGGAACTGGGGAACTTTAATAAATACATAAAAGACACAATTGAAGAAAAAGTATTTGAGTTAAAAACTTTGGGTGGCTGCAGCTATAATTAAGCTGCAAATACTTTGTCATGCCCGAAAGGAGCCGACAAAAATGTGTAGTTGGAAAGAGGAAGCCAGCAAGTTGTATTTTAATGATCATTTGAAAATATCGGTTATTGCAGGCAAGCTGCAGAAGACTCGTAAGACTATCTCTGAATATCTTCAGAGTCAACTAGGCTTTGAAAAAGAAAAGGAACGCCGAAAAGCTGAGAATGCTAACAAACGGCCAGAGTATAAACGAAACTGGGAACGTAAAAACAGGTATGAAAACAGCGAATTAGATAATGCACTACTTAAGCGACAGCACAATATTGATGTCGCTGTTTTGTCTTATGAACGCATTTAATCTCACGTATGATGTCAAAAAAGCAGGTGGAAGAGATGAATTTAATCCATGAGCTGGTACAGGGCAAACTAAGGTCCGAACAGGACAATAAAGACAAAGATAAATATGAGCTTGCTAGTGAGAGCTTATGGGAGTACTGCAAGCTTATACAACCCAAATTCTTTAAGGAAGGCAGGTATCATTTAAAAAGGATCTCCGACACAATACAGGCATTGTACGAGGGAAGAATCATAAAGTTTAACCCTAAAGATGACTGGGAGATTGTTGACAGTGTTGAAGGGCTTTCCGGATACATAGTATGCCGGAAGATGATGCTTAATGTACCACCCAGACACGGCAAGTCCTTCTCAGCAACTATGGGCTCGCAATGGATGTTTGGCAAGAATCCGGAAAATAAAATTATTACATGCTCTTACAATGAAAGGTTAGCTTCAAGATTCGGGAAGAGCGTCAGAAATGGTATAAGTGCAACCCGGCAGGACAATAAAAGGGTTGTATTCAATGATGTGTTTCCGGGTGTAAGTATCAAATACGGTGATGCCTCTTCTACTATGTGGTCTCTTGAGGGACAATACTTCAGCTATCTCGCAACTTCCTTCAATGGTACTGTAACAGGTATTGGCTGCAACATAGGAATAATCGATGATCAGATTAAAAATGCTGATGAGGCAAACAATGAAGGTCTTCTCCAATCTCATTGGGAATGGTATACGGATACTTTCCTTTCTAGGTTGGAGGAAAATGCAATCCAGATTGTCATTATGACCAGGTGGAGTTCTAAAGATATATGCGGAAGGCTGCTGGAAATCGAAGGTGAAGAATGGTATGAGCTGAAGCTTAAGGCATGCCTGAACGAAGAGACTCACGAAATGCTGTGCCCTGATCTACTCAGTTACGAGAGCTATAAGGATAAGACAAAGCCTGGCAAGATGTCACCTGAAATAGCTTTAGCAAATTATCAACAGGAGCCTATAGACGTCAAAGGTAAACTTTATTCAAGCTTCAAAACGTACCGGAATCTTCCAAAAGATGCTTTTGGAAGACTTTTATATGATGAAATAATTGCTTATGCAGATACGGCGGATGAAGGCTCTGATTATCTTTGCAATGTTATTGGCATTAAATATCAGGGTGAAGGTTTTATTACTGATGTATATTACACAAAGGCCGGTATGGAAATAACTGAACCAGAGACAGCGAAAAGGCTTGTTGAGAACGATGTAAATAGGGCTAAAATTGAAAGCAACAACGGTGGACGTGGATTTGCCCGTAATGTTGAAAAAAATATATGGGATAAATATAGAACACGTAAGGTAAAAATTGAATGGTTCCATCAGTCTGAAAATAAGATGGCAAGAATCCTTTCAAACAGCAGCTTTGTTATGGAGCATATTTATTTTCCATGGAACTGGAATGAAAGGTGGCCTGAATATTATAAGGATATGTCAAAATACCAGCGTGAGGGCAAGAACAAGCATGATGACGCACCGGATGCTACAACCGGCTTTGCTGAAATGATTCAGGATGGAAGCATATCAAATGATGAGTTTAAGGGCGCAGGGATTGTGAACACATTGAAATCCATCCTTGACAAGTTCTAAGAGAAAGGCAGGTGATGAACCGGATGCAGTATGATATCAGGACAGCTGAGCAAATCGGATCGCAGCTCAACACCACTTTAAGAATATTTGATCAGGCCATTGCAAACCCGGATGCGATCAGGCTCACGGATTATGAAAAGATGCTTGATACGGATGAAACGGTAGGACAAGGATATGACTTTCTGACCTTGGGAGTATTAATCAGATTGGGTGAGTATCATCACGATGATGAGAAGGTCAAGAGCTTCATTAATGCGCAGTTTGAGCGTATGAAAGGCAATCTACTTTTTGCTTGTAAAGAAATCCTGTCAGCAATTTGGGCCGGCTTCTCAGTTACGGAAATAAACTATAATCTGGAGCATGGTCAGACAGTACTTGAAAGCCTTGCAACCTATCATCCGGCTTCACTGTATTTTAATGTCGACGATAAAGGACGGCTGCTGGACCAGGGAGTCAAACAATTCTTGCTGACAGGCAGTAATGTCGACATACCAACCAACAAATGCATAATTTACACCTATAATAAGCGGTTCGGAAATCTATACGGACGGAGTGCTTTTAAGAGAATCTATAAGAATTGGGTAATAAAAGATCCGGTGATAAAGATGTGGGCAAGGGCTTTGGACCGGTTCGGTACTCCTTTGGTTGTGGCATTGGTCCCGGAAGGTCAGATTAACGATCCGGATAATCCCGGAAAGCAGATTCCCCAAATTGATTACGTCATACGGCTACTAAAGGATATTCAGAATCAAACAGCTTTGGCAATGACAGCCAGTGGTGATAACAAAGGCGATATTAAGGCATTGACAAATGGCGGTTCCGGCGTTGGCGAAGCATTTAATGTCGCCACCGCATATTTTAACAAGATGATATATAGAGGGCTCCTGCTTCCATCCCTGATAGGGGATGAAGGTTCCAAGGGGTCTTATTCTTTGGGCAAAAAACACTTTGACACCTTTGAAGCAGTGCTGAATAACATTTATGGCGAGCTGACAGAAGTATTGCTTGAGCAGCTTGTACGGAGGCTTATTGAATACAACTTTGGGCAACTTAATGACTTTGGAAGCTTCCCGCAAAGGGAACTTTCCGATGATGAAAAAAAAGTCATGGGAGAAATTTTCTCTTCCATGATTGACAAAGGCGTGCTTGATCCAAACGTTCAGGCCGATTTTGACTATATGCGTGCATCGCTTGATATGCCAAGACGTAACGTATTGGATAGTGCTCCAATATCCAGCCAGGTCCTAAAGGACTATAACAGATATACAAGAGCAGGTGGCAGCGGTGAATAAACTGGATAGGGAGTTTAAAAAGGAACTGGATGCTCTGGACGATCAGTTCATAAAAAGCTTTGTCCGGATATCTGATGAGATTACCAGATTTGCTGGTGTATATGCACCTAAGTCATTAATAATACTTGAAAAGGAATTGTCCGAACTGCAGGTTGGCATTGCACAGAAGTACTTGAACCTTTTCAGGTCCCATGGACGTACCTGCCTTGATAAGGGAAGAAAGCACGGTAAAGTTGAGGTGGCAGCTTCACGGACTAAGGAAGTGAAAAAGCTTGGGGTGATACTTCCTCCCGAGATTGATCTGGCGTTCTGGCTATATCCTGAAAGGGCATTGAGCGCAATTGAACAAAGGCAGCTTATATTATCCGGTGATGTTACTTCAGATATTATCGGACAGATTAAGCAAATTTTGACTGATAAGCTTTATGGTGCTTCCGAGCAGAAGATTCAGGAACGAATATCAGGGGTGCTGCATAGCAACATAGACAGGGGTGAGCTGATCAGCATAACCGAAAGTACCTATTATTATAACCGGGGCAGATTGGCAACATATTTGGAAGATCAAGTTGAGTATGTGCAATTTTCAGCCATTATGGATGGAAGAACCAGTGAGCAGTGCCGGTCCCGGCATGGACTTATCATGCGGGCCGATTCAGAGGAACTTGCAGATAATATACCACCACTGCACGGTCGCTGCAGGAGTATCTTAAAACCGTATTTTGGAGCAATCCGGCAGGAGTTTCTGGACTGGTCGAAAGTAAAACCACTTCCTCCGGGTTGGAAATCAGCAGCGTAATTTTTAAAAGCCTTAAATTAATATTATACCCGGTTGTAGTATGTTTATACCTTTTTTTAATTTTACCCCCGTTATAACGCGTTATAACGGTGTTTAAAACGATTTTATTATAGGACATGCCCTTATGAAAGGAGGTGATTTTTTACCGATGCTCAAAATACCCTTTTTCAGAATTGGCAAATGGAAGCATCCAAAGTATGGAACCATATCCGGTACTCAGGAAAAGTTTAACCAGCTAACCGAGAATTTCAAAAAGAAAGTGCTGGGAAGAGAGCCCTTTATTCGTATCGGGCATGACAAAGGCAATTCTCAGGCTTTCGGTGATGCTGAGGCTAAAGCCTGGGTCAAGGATATTGTACAGGAAGGAGATGTGATATATGCACTAGCTGAACCAGCGGATCCCCAAGTGGAAAAGCTTATCAGGGAAAAGCGGTACCGCTTTGCATCTGCTGAATATGAAGACAATTACTTTGATAAAGAAACCGGCAAAAATGTCGGTACAGTATTGTCGGCTATTGCACTGACAAATGAACCATTTTTAACAAGGCTGCCGGAGAATATCGTACTGGCAGAAAACTCGGAAGAATTTTATATGGATTATATAGAAAGTGAGGGGATAAAACCCATGGATGAATTCTTAAAGAAACTATCAGACATGCTGAACACCTTTGTGAAAAGCTTAAAGGTACACAGCCGGGAGAAAACAAGAAGCCTGAAGAAGACAACAAAAACACAGAAAAACTTCTTGCAGAGCTTGAATCAGTAAAGACGCAGCTTGCAGACCTTAAAAAATCCAACGAAGATCTCACAAAATCAAACCAGGGCATCAAGAAGTCAAATGATGAAAAAGAGGTTGAACTGAAGCTTTCGGAACTTAAGACAAAAGGTATTCCCCCGGTACTCTGTGATAAGGCCAAGGTAATACTGCTTGCATTTACATCGACAGAAACTATAAAGCTGTCTGACGGAGCTGAAAAGAAGCTTTCCGATCTGGTATACGACTTGCTTGAAAGTTTACCTGAAGATACCCGGGTGAACTATAAGCAGCTTGGATCTCACCACTCTAAAAAGGATGGAGATATGACAGACGAGGAAGTTAAAAAGCTGGCCGAGGAAGACATTAAAGAACTTGGCGGAAGTGTTTCCGCTGACGGAAAATTTGTAATATAAGGAGGTCTAGTAAATGCCAGAAATCATTTATTCGGATAACGATATCAGGTATTTTGCAAAAGATTACCCGAAGATCCCGCTGACTTTCTTGGGCACCGGAGATATTCCGGCAGGTCAGGTTATCGGTATCGCGTCAGACGGTTACGCCAATAAAGTAAGGCGTACCACTTTGGCTGCTCAGGCAGATGCAGCAGCAACACAGCTCAGTGTGGCAGATGCATCTTTATTCAAGGTTGGTGATAATGTAACCATCATGAAAGCAGATGGGACTACAGTCGAAAATCTTGGGGCCATTACAGCGGTTGACACCGCTAATAATACTATCACTGTTACAACGCCAGTTACAGCAGTACACTCCATAGGATCCTATGCCTATGTTGCGGACGGTTCTGAGAAGGCAGTCGCCATTTTGGAAGAGCCGGTCATTGACGAGGGTGAGGCTGTAGTTGCCAATGTATATCTTGGCGGTGCTTTCAATGAATCTTTGATTGAAGGTTTGGACGCACTGGCAAAAGCTGATCTGGGAGCAAGGTCCGTTGCCGGGATCCTTATTGTTCCCGGAGCTTAATAAATTATAGGAAGGATGATGAATAATGCCATTAGCATTTCCAAGCACCAGAGAAATAACCCATGTTGTCAGAAACAGGGCAGTAGATCCAAAAAGATTCATCGGCAGAAGCTTCTGCCCGATCCGTCCGGTATACGCCGGAGAAATCGAATTCGATGTAATTGAAGCTGCACAGGGTATGACGGCAGCGCACAATCTTGGAGCAGATCCGAAGCTCATCACAACCGCAGGAATGAAGACAAAGAAGATCGGAACCGGCTATTGGAAGGAAACCAAACGCCTCAATGAAAAAGAGCTTTTGTATGCCAGGGCGGCAGGCACATATAATCAGAGAGCTGGAAGGTTACTTGTAACGGAAAGGGCAATACAGCTTGATGACAGGTTGGAAACAAGAATCGAATGGTTATCCTGGCAGCCTCTTGTCGGAGGTCAGGTTGCAATCAATGAAAACAATGTCAAGTACACTGTCGTCTATGACATACCAAACAACAATAAACCTGTAATAAGTGACGCTGCAAAGAAATGGTCAGATCCTGACGCTGACATTCCAGCAGACATAACAGCTTATATGATTCTGTTCAGAGGCAGCGGAGCAAGGCCGGTTAAGGCGTACTTTAACCTGCAGGTTGCCGGGTATATAGCAGCAAACAACAAAATTAAGGGACTGCTTGCTAATACAAACTATGCAAACTTATTATCAGCAACCAATGTAGACCAGGCTCTGAAGCTTTTGTTTCCTAAAATTGACTTTATTATATACGATGAGGGGTATTCGACTGATGCGGGTATTTTTACTCCGTTCATACCGGATGACCGTTTCATAATGATCGGCGAAGGACAGCCCGGTGAAGACCTTATGGATTTTGGTTCTACCATCAGTCTCCATAATGGCGGGCTGGATCAGCCGCAGCCAGGCAAGTTTTCCATTGTTGA